>CALBFA010000047.1 GCA_937888365.1 uncultured Fidelibacterota bacterium
CCATAACATGAAAAAAGAAGCGTCCAGCAGGCGTAGATGTATCAATATTGTCAGTTAAGCTCTTAAAATGAACGCCACGCTGCTCTAATTCGCCAACCAATGTTACTAAATCTTTTACATTTCGGCCAAGACGATCCAGCTTCCATACGACTAAGCTATCCTCTTTACGCAAAACTTCCAATGCTAGGGTGAGTCCTTCTCTTGTCGCTTTTGTTCCGCTGACTTTATCTTTATAGATTTTTTCACAGCCGCCGTTATTTAGCGCTTCTAATTGCAACGCTAAATTTTGATCTTTGGTGGATACCCGAGCGTAACCTATGTTCATCCAACTATTCCTTGATCATGGATGTGAAATCAGACCATTGCTCTACTCGAAATGCCCGTATATCTCTGACCGAATCAGGAAACCAATGCAATGCTTTTAATTTTGTAATAGCGCGAAATAGGTTAGCCATATCTTCGTTTTCACACACATACAGGCTTCCCTGTACTCGATTAAAATCAAATTCGGCTAAGGTAGAACCAATGTCTGTATAGGCTTGAGGTACACTTTTAGGATGGTGCTTTTCAGTTTCTGCTACGACAAGATCGAATGCGACTGCAAACATCAGTGTGCCTTTGGGTCATTTTGAACATTCGAGTATTTGTATTCAACTTCCTCTCCTGTCTCAGGAATCTGAATTAGCAGTAGCCAATCGTTTTTATCCAATGGTCGAATCGGAGCCATTATTCTGTATGCAGGGCCGAGTTCACCGAACTGGCGGAATTGTCCGATGATCTCAGGTGATGGAAAGGGTTCATTCAACATATACATACTCACTATTTTCTCAAAACTCGTCTAATGGTAATCATTCGATAAGTACATTTCAAGAATGGTTTTTGATAATGTGAATACGGCTATTTTACATATTTCACTACGTAATGTATTTCTTCTCAAAAACGCTCGTTTTCAATAAGGCAATGATATGCCAAAAAGCACCAAGCGTTTAACGATTTTAAGCCAGGATGAGGTGCGAGCGCTATTCGCCGTTCCCAATTTCTCTGACGAAGAGCGCGAGTTTTACTTTTCCCTTGATCCTGACGAGACACTAATCTTTGAGTCATTTCGTCAAATCGGGTCTATGTTGCTGTTCTTGCTTCAGCTGGGGTACTTCAAGGCTTCCCATCAGTTTTTTGTTTTCCCTTGGAGTGACGCGGGGATGGATTGTGATTACCTAATGAAGCGTTATTTCTTGGGCGAGAGCACTCCCGACAGTAAACCCAGCAAAAATACGCGGCTGGCACAGCAGAGAATCATATTGCAATGCCATAACTTTCAGCGTTTCGGCCAGCCTCAGCAACGAATGCTTATGGGTAAAGCGGAGCAACTTGCCAAAATCCACGTACAACCTCGATTTTTACTCACGGAACTCTTGCGAATCTTAGACACAGAGAGAATCACCGTTCCTGGATACAGCACTTTGCAAAAAATCATTGGTGTCACTATCAGCGAAGAGCAGAAAAGGCTTAATGCCAGTATCAGCTTTGGTGTTACCGAGGACATTAAAAATGCCCTCACTACACTTCTTACAGTAGGCGACTCCTTCTATCAGCTTACTGCACTCAAAAAACGCGCCAAGGATTTTCGCCTGAAAGAAATACGACAGGAAATTGAAAAGCACGGCTCCATTCAGACACTTTATGAATTTTCACACCGTTTTCTTCCAACCCTAGGTATTTCTAACGAAAATATCCGCTACTACGCTTCTCTTGCTGAGTATTACCCAGTACACCGACTACAGAATATGCCAGAACATCAGGGACAGCTCTACTTACTGTGTTATGTCGTCCAATGCTTTGAACAGATAAGCGATAACTTGATCGTCAGCTTCAACCACCAAGTCACCATGACAGGGCAAGAATCCAGCAAAGCTGGTCAACAACAGCTTACAGACTACCATTCCAAAAACCGCGAACAATTGAGTCAGGCTAGTAAACTTGTACGGTTTTTTGTTGATGATTCAATTGACGACCAACTTCCTTTTCGAGAAATTAAGCAACGTGTTTTTGAAATAGTCGATGAAGAACATATACAACAGGTAGTGAATTATTTGTCCGGAGAAAAACTAAATCGCCAATATTACGAATGGGCCTATATCCAGAAGAACTCCCGTAAGATAGCTCTAAATATTAGACCTCTATTTTTGGTCATCGAGTTTAAGAGTACGCTGGAGAATGACCCTCTTATAGATATTGTGGGAAGCTTGAAGACCAATTTACAATCCGGAAAACCATTATCGGCGTTGCTGGAAGCGCAGCTTACCCCGTTGATTCCAAGCAATTTAAGGTCATTATTAACGCACCCATCACATTATGAGTTTTTTGTTTATCAGAAGCTCAAAAATGGTTTGGAGGCTGGCGATATTTATTACAGCGCCAGCACGCGCTATAAAAGCTTCGATGAAGATCTGATCACTAAAGAAGACCTGAAAACTAAGCGGTCGATGCTGGAGGCACTGGAGTATCCCATCCTCAATACTCCAATTGCAAAGCGCCTGTCCGATTTGAAGGTACAACTTGAACAGCGCTACCACGAGGTCAATAATAATATCTTGAAGGGAAATAACCCTCACTTGAAGCTCACCCAAAAGGACGATGAAATCAGCTGGAAGCTTCCCTACAAAAAACAAGAAGACACTGTTAACAATTCGTTTTACGAACAACTGCCCCAAGTTGGTATTATTAATGTTTTACAGTATGTCAACGAGCAATCCAGTTTTCTGGATGTTTTTGAGCACATCCAACCTCGTTACACTAAAGGTCAGGCGAATCGAACCAATATTCTCGCTTGCATAATTTCCTATGGAGAGCGAATAGGTCTATCCAATATGGCCGACATCTCCGACATTAAATCACACCTGCTTCGTACAACTTCCAAAAATCACCTTCGCTTGGAAAACACTCGAAAAGCTAACGATTTGATTGCCAATGCCACAGCCAAGCTCCCTATATTTCAGCATTACAATCTGGATGTCGGTTCACTCCATGGCAGCGCCGATGGACAGAAACTTGAAGCTCAGAGATCGACTTTTAAAGCCCGCTACTCGACAAAATATTTCGGGCTAAGCAAGGGCCTTGTGAACTACTCCCTTGTCGTCAATCATGTTCCTGTTAACGCCAAATTGATCGGCGCCAATGAACATGAGAGCCATTACGCCTTCGATATTATATTCAATAACACCTCGGAGGTAGATCCCGATGTCATTTCTGTGGATATGGCAGGCACCAACCAGGTGAACTATGTTTTGCTTGAGACATTTGGCCGCACCTGGGCGCCGCGATACACTCGCATTAACCGCAAGGCTACTAAGTTGGTCAGTTTTAACTCTGCGAATCAATATCCGCCAGACTACGTGATCAAACCATCACGGCTTGTTAATGAAGATTTGATTCTTACTGAGGCTGACAACATACAGCGTATATTTGCATCAATGGCTCTGAAAAGCGCAAACCAAAGCACCATTGTTCGGAAGCTCAGTTCCTATGCTAGGCGCAACCGTACCAAGAAAGCCTTGTGGGAAATGGATAATATTTACATGAGCCTTCATGTACTGAAATACATAGATGACCAGACCTTTAGACGAAATATTCAGCGTTCCCTCAATCGAGGAGAAGCCTACCATCAGTTGCAGAGGGCTATCACTCATCCCAATGGCGGTAGATTCAAGGGCACAACAGAATATGATATTGTCATTGAAAATGATTGTAGCCGGTTGATCACCAATGCGATTATCTACTACAACGCTCAAATGCTTTCCAAATTGCTGGTACGTTTGGAAGCAGAGGGTAGGCATAAAGATGTCGAGCTAGTCAAACGATTGTCGCCAGTGGCATGGAGGCACATTAATTTGTTTGGACGCTATGAATTTGGAAGTGAACTCAGTATGCCGGATCTGGATGAAATTATTCGTAATATTCACATGTGAAAGTGGTCAGCGCGGATAGCTATGTCGCTAAACCATGATTTCCTATTGGTACTTTTGGAGGCGTTTCACACAAAACCCCAAGTTATCGAAGTCTCAAAAGCGAATGTTTGATGCCTGGAATAACTCAGATCCTGTTAGTGACTGGGAGAAGCAGCAAAACCAACGAATCAAGTCAATTCAGGGTAATGCCAATTCATTTATAAGTGAATGAAGAGTCAAAGTCATATTCTCTGTAGTCCAATTCCTACAACAACTCGCGCCATATGCCATATCGATAATTTATTTGAATCGGTACAGTATTAACCTCGGTTAACCAAGGAATGGATCATGCCTGAGACTCAAATATTATCAAAACCAGACAGTATCGAACATTTATTAGCAAACCTCGACCTGGCTATTGATGCAGCCAAGGTAGTACTGGCGATTGTAAGTTTAAGTGATCAGCTTCACCGGATAAAATATTTACCAGAGCAAGCCGATAGGGCTCAGTTAATTAAGAAAAACATTATAGATCTTGAAGGTCGATTGGCCGATGTTCGGGCGCAAGCTCGGTAGAGGTACGAGCTGATCCTATAGCATCTCACTCGGTGGCGAACGATACCCTGACTTTAAGATACTATAGTATCAAATAGCGAAATGACTAAAAATAGGTTTGCCTAATAATTTTATTTGTCGGCACCTCAACGCCAGCTTTGTTGACATAGCCGTCATTGGTATTTATAAAAAAAATATTCGCTATCGGCACGATGCGGACATTCGCGTCTATTCCGATTTCGCAATAACTATTAAATTGATCTGCATATCCGTCATAATTTTGCGGGTTACTGACTCTCGTACCAATTATCCGTATTGATAACCCTGCCACAGAATCCGTATCCTTCATCGGCTATATTCTTCTCACGTCAGACACAGGGAATTCTATCTGCGGTGTGTGGCCTTTTAAATATTTTACTTTTTTAATAACTCGGTGTATTGGACATTTTAAGATG
>CALBFA010000048.1 GCA_937888365.1 uncultured Fidelibacterota bacterium
GATTTAGAACCAAAGGCAGGGAGAGCGTCCCGACACGTGTGTCGGGAAGGTCAGCGGTTCGATCCCGCTAGGCTCCACGACCCCCTGGCCCTTGTGACGTTATGTTGCAGGGGCTTTTTTCTAATCAGAAGTTTAACAATGAGAATGCTTAGAAGCGAAAATGTATAGATTTCTGTCGTCTCAGGATTTAGAACCAAAGGCAGGGAGAGCGTCCCGACACGTGTGTCGGGAAGGTCAGCAATGAAATCTTGTCAGACTTAAAATTCTTGTGTTTATTTATAACAAGCGCTAGTACGTATATTTTGAAAATCGTTGCTCGTTTTTAAATAATTTTTTGTGCCATTTTTCGGCTTTTATGGCTTTTTCCCAACGCTCGACGCGTTCTTTATTCGCTTTAGCTGTATAATGTTTATTGTTTGAGAATGCATTATTTCTTGTCATACGATTTAAGAAGTCAATCATGGCTGTTGGATCATACCCAGCTCTAGCTCCGAAAAGTAGTGCGTAAGCATCAGATTCAGCTTCGTATTTTTCGAGTCTGCCGTGATTAATATTATCATAAGATGACAATGCAATGTCATCTAAATCGTTGATAAGTTTAAGTTCTTTGTCTTTTGTATCGGTTACTTTATTGAGTTGGTCAAAAGCATTGTCAGCATGTATCATATCTTTACGCTTTTCCATTTCTTTCATACCGTGACGACGGGAAACATGAGCCACTTCATGGGCTAGGAAAAAAGCCAATTCAGCTTCGTTTTCCATTAAATCAATGGCCCCTTTTGAAACAAACACAATACCACCTGGACATGAAAACGCATTGACATCCGATGTGTTTAAAATGAAGAACTTGAAGGGTATATCATAAGCATTGCCTGCTTCGGCAATTTGCAAACCGACATAGTTGACATAATCTTGAAGCGCCTTGTTGTTATAAAGACCTAATTCAGAAAGCTTGCTAGCGATGGCAAGACCCACACCTTCTTCGGAAAATGAAAATTCACCTTTTGATGGGAATTTATCTTTCGGTAAATCAACTTTCTTGACAAATGCTTTATTTCCTTTTTTCCCATAGGTATCGAAACGAAATGCTTCGAATTTCTTTGGGTCGATTCTGTATTTGAGAATCAATGATAAGGCATCAGGTGAAGCTTCTAAGCGCGAATTGAATTTCTCGGCAAAGCCTTTGACGGCAGCGGAAACACCTGACTGAGGAACAGCCGTTGGTCTCTTTTTATTCGCCATGGCCATAAATGGGTCATTCACAACTGCCTTTTTTTCGATGAAGGATTGAGCCGAAATAAAGCCTTTCGTTTTACCCACTTGTACTTCAGTCCAAGAGTCAGAAGGTGTTAAAACGGTCACGCTTTGACCTTTTTCCAGCTCTAATAGGGCAGGGTAGTAGGAGCCGGGACCTTCGCGTAATGAAGTTCTTGTACGTTCAATTGTCGCCGTTTCTCCAAATAAGTTTGTAGCGATTAATGCTAGTAAAATGATGAATCTTTTCATAATGTCTCCAAATTATTTTGTCCTAAGTTCCCATACACAATCCCATTCAGGTGTTAATTCTTTAACCTCCCAAGCTGGAATACGCTCTTTTAAATAGACTTCACTTGCAGTAAGGTATTGACCAAAAAATCGAGTCTCCAGTTCATTGGTTTGCTCAAATATTGATATTGCTGTATTCCAATCTTGTTTTTTTACAGCCGATAAACCATTGTTCCATAGAGCAAGAAATGATTCAATTTCATCAGACGTATCTTTTTTAAATCCAATAACTTCGTAAGTGGTTAATGCTTCCGATTTGCCCATAACGCGTGTGGTACCAAGCTCACGAAGCGTAAAAATATCGGGTGAAATAGCTGCTGCAGTATGATGGCTTATATGGATAAGAACGCCGTATTGCTTTGCTGATGACTCGAGGCGAGCCGCTGTATTTACTGCATCACCCATCATCGTATAATTCATGCGACCTTTACTGCCCATATTTCCTGTTACAATATCACCCGTACTAATGCCGATTCTCATTTGCATATTAAGAACTTGTTCAGGCCAAACTTTTTCATCATTTCCCCATTTAAGTCTCAATATATTAAGACCTTCTTGCATTCTGATGGCTGTTGTCACGGCTCTATCGGCATGGTCATCAAAACGGATTGGAGCACCAAAAAATGCGATAATTGCATCGCCTTCATATTTATCCAAAGTTCCTTTTTCTTCGATGAGGATGTCTGTCATAACCGTTAAATATTCGTTTAAAAGTGTCACCAATTCCTTAGATGACACAAGCTCTGAAAAGGTACTAAAACTTTGAATATCCGTGAAATAGGGTGTACAAATATTCGCTTCGCCACCAAGCTCGGGATGCTGCTGGCTTTTAACCATACGCGTGATGAGCTCAGGTGCGATATATGCACCAAATGCCGATGTTATAAACGAGCGATCCTTTTGCTCTAAATAAAAAATACTTAAATAAGCCAATGCGACGGAGAAAAGGGCCGGGGAAACTGCCACCCAATATCCAAAGTTGGACCATAAATAGGATGTCAATAAACCGAACAATATTATTTCTAAAATGATTAAAGGATACGCTTTAATGGGCGATAAATAAGTGAAGGCTAAAAGTAAGGACAACACAAAAAGTAAATTAATGCATAATAAAAAGAGGTGTGAGGCTTCATAAATATGGTCACCTTGGAGAAGATTGCTAATGAGCGTTGCCCAGATTTCGAACCCTGGATATAGATTGTCGCCTACGACTGGCGTTGTTTTTAAATCGTTGAGTCCTGACGCTTCAGCACCAATAATAATGGTTTTATCTTTAAACAAATATTCTGGAAGGGGGTTGTCCTTTCCTGTTGCCACGGCACTGGCTGCCATAATGACATCATAAAATGAAATATAGGGAAACGTAACATTTCTACCGCCTAGACCATACCAATTTAACAGTAAGTTACCGTCGTTATCTAAAGGGATAATTGAAAGTACATCACGAGCTTTTTCACTGTCTCTATTGATACGATTGAACCATGCAAGTAAGCCCAAAGAAGGCAAATTAATGTTATCCAGCTGACTTGAAAGTTGAATGCGTCGTAGAACGCCATCATTGTCCGAATAAATATTAGTGACACCTAGTCCGATATTGGCATGTAAAAATTCTTCGATAGGATAGGTGATGGATCGATTGATTTTATGAGATTGATGAGGCTCTATAAATGTTTGATTAAATGTTGAAATGAATTCAGGATAAGGGACTGAATTGTCCGCTAGCTCGGTTCCTAAGATGACACGACCGCTTTCATACATGGCTAGTGCAAATTGCGAATCTGTCGATAGAGCATCGGTTTCACAGCGATCAATATCCGGCTCATAGAACAAGACATCATACACAATTGAATTGGCGCCTACTTGCGAAAGATATTGTGTGATATGACCATAAAAACTGCGGGGCCAAGGCCAAGAAATGCCATTTTCTCGAAAGAATTCCAAGCTTTCGTTATCAATAGATACCATGATGATAGACGAGTCAGGTTCGATATCCATCGGTGTATAACGAAAACGATAGTCAAGGATATGTTCGTCCCAGGCTTGAAAAAAGGAAAGTTCGCCGAAAAATAAAGCAGGGATTGCGACGAATATTGTAAGTACTAAAATTCCAGATTTATTGCGACGATTTTTACCGATCCAATTGAGAAAGCGAGATATCATTGAAAAAAATAAAACCAAATATGCATATGAATATTGTTTCCAAATTTAAAAAAATCCTGTGGCGAAAGAGCATTTTATGGAACCGTGTTTGTATCACGGTGGGTGCGCTCCAGGTAGGTCAGGCTTCCTTGATTTCAACGAATTGAAAAAGGCCTGTCTTTGCTATCTGAAAGAAAGCTCCCTAGGTTTAGGTGTTAGTTCCAAAAATACTAACAATCACCACAGGACATATTAAAAAGCGTTGCGTGATAAAATAACTAATAATGCCTCCTATAAAAAGACATATGTCTAATCGGACAAAGGATTTTCACCTTCGGATTTTGCAATGATAACGGAGCCTACGCTGTCACTGAAAACATTCACAACGGTGCGATACATATCTAAGGGTCGGTCAACGGCTAGCATCGTTCCGACAATGAGTGCCGTAGATGGATGATTCGCTAAACCGACGGCGTCTAAAACGATAAATATCATAACCAGTCCGGCTGATGGAATTGCCGCCGCGCCGACAGACGCTAAAAAGGCCGTGATGACAATGGTGAATTGTTGAGCGAAGCTCAAATCGAAGCCTAAAATTTGCGAAATAAATAGTACGCCAGCGCATTCATATAGCGCCGTACCATCCATATTAATAGTGGCGCCAAGTGGGAGAACGAAGCTGGATATCTTATTCGAGACTTTTGCATTGTTTTCGACACAATCGATTGTCACGGGTAATGTCGCACCTGAACTGGATGACGAAAACGCCATCCCCATAGCGGCAGCCATTGCTTTAAAATGTTTTCGTGGATCAATTCTTGTGAAAAAGTAGAGAACGAGAGGGAGGATGATAAATAGATGAATCGTAAGCCCTATTGCGATAGTTGCCATATACATGCCGACGGCTTTAAACAGGTCAAGGCCTTGCGTCGCCACAACTTTGCTAATAAGCCCAAAGACACCGATAGGCGCGAGTTTTATTATGCTGCTGGTGAGTTTCATCATGGCAGCGAATCCGCTATTAACAAGGTCTTCGAGAAAGGTTTTTGGTTTTCCTTTGAGTTTTGTAATTGAAAATCCAAAGACAATGCTAAAGAAAATAACGCCTAAGACATCACCATTTGCCATGGATTTGATGGGATTTGTCGGAATCATACGGATGATAATATTGCCAATGGAACCAGGTTGTTGAAGTTTAGAGGCATCAAACTCAGTTATATTCCCTGGGACTGTAACACCCACACCGGGTTGTATTAGATTTGCTAATGTGAGTCCAATAAAAATGGCAAGAATGGATGTTAAAAAATAATAGCCGAGTGTCTTTGCGCCGAGTCGTCCCAGTTGTTTGCTGTCGCCGACACCGGCAACGCCACTGGAGATTGACATGAAGACAAGGGGCACAATAACCATTTTTAATAAACGGATGAAGATGTCGCCGAGAGGTGCAACGACTAAGACATCCTCTTTAAAAATGAGTGCAGCAATGATTCCTAGAAACATCGATATGAAAATCTGCCAATGAAGTTTTAAATTTGTAATATATCGCAAATAAGACATCTACTCTCCTCGTTTTTTGAGTGGGTGAATATAGAAATAGATGATGGAATCGAAACAACTAAGGGTCGTTTAGGGCATCACTTGAGTGATTGAATTGAAACGCTGGTAAATTTATAAACGAACTCAATAAAAAATTATATCCCCGTTTGAAAATGGCATCCATAAAAAAGAGGGAAGGCATGCGTAAAATGATTGTCTTGATTGTTACATAATTTAAACGAAATAAGTAGGAACAGGTATTTACGAAAGTAAACCTTGCTAATTGACAGGCACTTGGCACAGAATTTGGACTATATTAAAATGTACTTATAAAGGTACGGTTTTTTGATTGAGTATTGATTGATTTAATATATAAAAATCTTTTTTAAAGGAGGATATATGGCTGGTTTAAAAGAAGTATTAGCATCCAAAATTCCTGATTTCAGGGACGAAGTAAAAGACATTCGGAAAAATCATGGTGACATTGTTCTCGGACAAGTTACTGTAGGTCAGGCTTATGGCGGAATGCGTGGCATTAAAGGCATGATTACAGAAACGTCTGCATTAGATCCAGAAGAAGGCATTCGCTTTCGTGGATTTACAATTCCAGATTTGCAAGTTAAGCTTCCAAATCATCCAGAAGGCGAAGAACCAATGCCAGAGGGTTTGTTTTATTTGTTATTGACAGGCGATCTTCCAAACAAAGCCGATGTCGATGCAATTACAGCAGAGTGGCATAAACGAGGTCATTTACCTGAGCACGTATTCGCTGTATTAGATGCCTTGCCAAAAACGACTCATCCAATGACGCAATTTTCAATCGGGATTAATGCCTTGCAAACGGATTCTATTTTTGCAGCGAAATATCGCGAAGGTATGCCTAAACAAGATTATTGGGATGCCACCTATGAAGATTCCATGAATCTAATTGCAAAACTACCTGCACTTGCTGCATATATTTATCGTCGTACCTATAAAGATGGTAAACGTATTGATGCAGATCCAACATTGGATTGGTCAGGAAATTTTGCTCACATGATGGGATTCGAAGATAAGAAATTCCGCGAATTAATGCGTTTGTATCTCACAATCCATTCAGATCACGAAGGTGGAAACGTTTCTGCTCACACAACTCACCTTGTCGGTACAGCATTATCTGATGCCTATTTATCTCTAGCCGCAGGTATGAACGGTTTAGCGGGTCCATTGCATGGTCTCGCCAACCAAGAAGTGCTTCGTTGGATTATGGATGTTAAAAAACAATTCGGTGATGGTGTCCTAACAAAAGAAACCATGTCAAAATTTGTATGGGATACATTGAATAGTGGACAAGTTATCCCGGGTTATGGTCACGCAGTTCTTAGAAAAACAGATCCACGTTATTCTGCTCAACGGGAATTTGCATTAAAGCACATGCCAGATGATGAACTGTTTAAAGTCGTCAGCTTGTTGTATGAAGTCGTTCCAGCAATTCTTAACGAACATGGGAAAGCGGCAAATCCATGGCCAAACGTTGATGCACATTCTGGTGTTTTACTCGTAAACAACGGTATGCATGAATACGATTTTTACACGGTACTTTTTGGAGTCTCTCGTGCTCTTGGTGTTCTTGCTTCATTGGTTTGGGATAGAGCCATTGGTTTTCCTTTGGAAAGACCTAAATCACTCACGACTGAGTTTATTAAAACACTGATTAAATAGTCGATCATAAAATAATCTAAAAGGGTCATTCACTGAGAAGTGAGTGACCCTTTTTTATTATCCAGTTTGGTTGATCTAACGGAGTTTCAATTCACCCGCACGGAGCTGTTTATTTTTTTCACTCCCTTTGTGTCGAAGATTCCGACTGAAGTGAATACGGAATGTCGGAGTGGGTCAGCTTGAAGCTTTTGTTAGGCATTTTTCTTTGAGCCGAGGAAATTTCTTTCATCAGCCATCAGTATTGGAGTTATCTTTATAAATGAGGCCCTAATTTCATGGAACATTGAGACGATCGCCTGCAGGTTTACTTCAAAATTATGTTCCATTGATGGCATATTATTTTTCGTAAGTGGATACCTAAAGGTGAAAGAATTGACATCTATCTCGATAAAGAAATTCGCGTGTTTATCTATGAGAGCCCATGACGATTTCCAAGGTGATCCTGAAAGCGGCTCATAACTTTGTAAGAATTTGTGGGTTGTATTCATAAGTTGTTTCAGGTCGTGGTTAAAAATTAACAGATCATTGTTTTGAATCTCACCTAATTGTGCAAGGATATCTTTCAATCCAAGCTCAATCACATGTCTAACGTTAAATAGCAGTGCATACATGGAAGCACTGTGCAGGCGTTCTTGCTTGTTGATTAAAGTATTTAAAGAGGCTTCAATAAATTCACAATAGCCTTCGTAATAATACCCCCAGGGATCTAGCATCGATTTATTCGTTAAATTAATCATTCACTAATATGCCTAACGCCTTAGGCTTGAGCGGCTTCCCGAGAAAGCATCGCTTTGTATGATTATTGTATCCATCCACATCATTTTCGTTTTGCACACCTTTTGTGTGAGTCCGCTCTAAGCCGTTGTCAGTTGGCTCAGACACAATTCATCATGTCCATTACTCTAAATTACATGCTCCAATTTGGACACAAGACTTTTTCGCTATTTATTACCGATTTAGAATTCAACAAGATTTATGGTTGTCTGAAAGGAATAGTGACCGACATAATTCCACTCATATTTTGTTAATCCGATATTTGGGCTAAAATACAAAGTCTCATCATTGTAAAGAAATATAACCAGAGTTGAATAGGACTGTCCCTCAATGGATACGTTTGGACCTGGCGTGACTGAATAATCACTACTATTGTCAAGGATGAAGTGAAATGCAATTGGCATTCTACCACCACCGAATTCATCAGACTCAAAGACTCCATTAGTTTCAGTGATCAATATAATACTTTGCGTGGTAGTGACCGTACTGTCTACAATTATTGAGTCCGGGCGAGTTGAGGAAAAATAGTTATATGTGGTTGTTTTATAATATTGTGTTGTTGTTTCATTCAAATGATAAACTGTGACATCTGAAACTACCTTATCAATCACGGAATAGTCGATATTTGAATAGATAGAACGATAGATATATCCTTCGTCTTCCATGGTTTGAGCGGGTATGTCCCTGGCATCAACAAAATGCTTATTGTATTTGTAGTGATCGCCTACTGATATAGGAAAATAGTCCTGCCTAATGCTATCCAAATAGACCTGTCCAAGATTAGTGTTGTTGGCATTAATCTGTACTAATCGGGACGTTGACGCTTCATTTCCATAATAACTTTTATACCCATGAATTTCATAGTTTCCACTTTTAATATTTTCAAACCGATATGCTCCAGATGTGTTGATCACTGTTTCGTACGCTACTGTTCCTTCATGAACCAATTCAACGTGAGCTGGATAAACGTCGTACGGTACAAGTACTCCATCTCCATATAGATTACCCGACACTGTACAGCTTTTCTCCAAAAGGAAATTTGCATTTGCCGTATTACCTTTGACTACCTCAATATTTATGCTGTCCAGAAAATACCCATCCATCCTGGCAATCGCTGTGTAAACTCCTGGTTCTACATCGAGAATTGTGTAAGCCCCCAGTGAATTTGACTGCACGACATGCGTTTCATCGATGCTAATATTAGCTTCCGCAATATGTGTACTATCATATTTGTCCAAAACTGTACCGGAAATATTCCCATTATCCGTTTGAGTGGTTTCGCTACAAGCTCCAACGAACATTAGAACAACAATTACGAGACAAAAGAGTAGTCCAAGATTTAATTTTCGCAATGACTTATGCATTTCACTCATCCTCATTCTCCAATAATTGTTTAGTTACTAGCATAGTCCAACTAACAAAGCTTCGATTCACCTGCACCGAGCTGTGTTTTTTTCATTTTCGTTGTACGCCCTTGCATGTCTTTGATTCCGACTGAAGTAACACGAAACGTCGGAATGAGTCAGCTCTAAGCCGTTGTTATATGGTGCTTCTGCATTCATTTTCCAATTGCAAGCCGGACATCTATCGTAAAACTAGGAAACCAACCGGACCCCATATCCAGCTTCTTGTCGAAGATTCCATCTCCGCTTGTATACCCAAGATGATATTCGGCGTTGTTTGAGCTAGTGATATATCTGTATCCAAGTCCAATCGAGTAGTCAAGTCGTTGATTATGTGGTGTGGGACTTTGTATTCCAAATACAACATGCGCAGCAACTTCGCTTCTGTAAATGGAATAAAATTCTGTGAAATATGTTCTCCCGGATATTGTACCGCCACTTAGAGCACTGGCAGTATGCGAATCAGAAATATCCATGTATTTTGCAAACATCTGAAATCCTGAATAGAAATCTTTGCTACGAAAAGGTAGGTATCTTCTCAATTCAAGCTCTATTTTCGCTCCCTGGATACTATGAACATTTCTTGTAATCATTGACCCCTTTGTGTTGAAATGAGTAACATATCCATACTCGTGATTAACTGAAAAAACATCAGTAATTGGAGTTTCTCGCCCCAGCATAATTGTCATTCCCTCGAAATCAACATTGCTCCAAAAATCACTTAAACTCAATTTAAGTAGTCTGTGATCCTCAAGATTGCCTGCAAGTACCGAACTCAGAATTCCAGTACAGATCACGACCAACTTAAGTATTTTCTTCATTATTTCCTCATTCTGTGCTACAAACAATTGATAAGTTCAAGGATTCAGACAATTAGACGATTTCCTCTATACCCCATTAGAAGCCCATCATCTCTATCCATATAACGGAGCTTCGATTCACCTGCACCGAGGTGTGTTTTTCCCATAATCCTGAATTATTTAAATAAATTCTTGTTTCAAAATAAATCCTGTATTTTTGCAATTTTCGCTGCGGATAACTTCGCTTGAATTTATTTCAAAACAAGGATTATTCACGAAGTGGGGGTTTCTATCCTGAGGATTGACGATTTAGCATAAAAAAATCCTACAAATGCTTCACCAAACCCTCATGATCTTGGTCGAGGTGAAATCCTAATTTATAGAAAAAACCCGGATGTAAGAAACCTGTAATAATCGTGCGATGCCCTTCTTGTTTTAGACGCGCTAACCAGTCTTCCATAAGTCCGCGACTGAGTCCACGACCGCGATAATGCCGACTGACGACAATTTTATCCATATAAATATGGCCTTTTTGGTTTTTCTCGTAAAATAAGCCTGCAATGACGCGATTGTGTTCGTTTAAAGCAATCAAGAATTTATGCTGTGCCGTGAACTGGACTTCAAGATTCGCCGTATCAAATAAATGATGCAACGCGACTAACTCTTTAGGATTAATCGGTCCGCGGATTCTATAATTTTCGCCCGATGAATCCGTCCGCGTCACCATCATTTCGACTGAATTTCCGTCGGTGGAGCGTGTTGCCAAAAGGTCAATATTGTCGTTTTCTTTTAAGTGTGGAAAGGGGAGTCGTTTTAGAAAAAATTGGATGTCTTCACTCAAGTCATTTTCTTGTACTAGCGTTGATAGCTCGAGCTGAAAGCTTGATTCATTGAAACCATTTTGGCGAATATTTCGCATTAATTGGTGAATCATTATTTTAAATTGATCATCTTCGTTCATAAAAGCCGTCGTTAAAAATAGCCGTAAACGCACATCAGGATACGCCGATTCGATACGACTGATAGCATAATCTTGATACAAACTCTGAATATACCGTCCTCGCGCCGCAACACTGGCGACTTCATTTAATTTTAGCCAGCGGGCATAGCGTCGTTTCGCAAAAAATATTGCTTTCGGCTCAAAACCAAATTCTTCCACATCCTCTAAAAATTTTTTAACTAAAATGGTTTCAAGTGCGTTTGCTCCACTCGTCTCCAAAACCACTTTGAAAAAATCCAAGGCTCCTGTACCTAAAGCTTGATAAATGGCTTTTATAATAATGATATAGTCACTTTCGATCTCGGCTTCAGAGCTTGCCAAAGAGCCATCAAATATAAAATGCTTTTTAACAAGTTTTAATAAGGTGAGGGGAGATGCTTGACTAATACGATGCGAAATTGAAATAATGCGACCTCCCATTTTATAATCATGCTCAGGTATTATGATGTTTTTGGGGGAGGGTTTGGCGTTAAAAGTTTGGTAGCCTGTCTGTTTCCAAAATGCGAAATATGCACTGGTGCCAGTCCATAAAAAATGTTGCCATAAATGATGCCTTGTTGGCACGGCCTCAGAAACATTATTACGTGCTTCTTTCTCTAAAAAATTGTGGACCGTGTCGCCAAATATATACTCTTCAGACCATAGATTAAGTTCTGGATAATAAGAGCCGATTTCCTCCACAATTGAAAGCGCCCTATCGTATTTCGACGATACAATTAACCAACGAATTTCTTCCAAAATTTCCGTTTCAGTGAGGCCCTCATTGTAATTTAAAGCGAAGTTATAGGTTTTTGCGGTTTTTGTCGTGATGGATACACGATAAACCGTTTTTTGCGTACTCGTTCCGAGAAATGAAATCCAAATACCTTCTGGCGGGATGTCTTGAAGATCCAGTAGAATGCCATTATAAAGAAGAAAAATAGACTCTCGCAAAAAGGGCGTTTCCGTCAGAGCATGGAATATTTCTTTTTGACGATCGATTGAGATTTCTTCACTAAATTTTATGGCATCGTACCAATCATAAGGCCAGTCAACTTCCGAAAGTACGGCCTGATTCTCCGGAACACCGATGGCGTTTCTGAATACTTGTATATTGAGGCGCAATAATGTTTCCAGCACATCATAGCGTGGATCTGTTTTATCGAGATTCACAAGACATCGGACAAGACGCACCCGATAGGCATGATAAAACTTGGGATACTGCTTTATAATGGATAAAAATGATGACAAAATATTTTTGAAAATTGTAAATTCACTTTTGTTCGTTATTGCCTTAAGATAGGCTTCATCAAAACGCTCAAGAATAAGCTCAATCTTCGTATTATTTAGGCGCAACCACGTCGTTTTAACCGTCGTTTTGGATGTAAAGAAACTAGGCGTTTTTAAAACCAACTCCAATGTGTTTACGACTTCTTCGCTTTGACTTATTCCCAATGCATGTTGAAAAGCAAAATGGGCGATGTCGATATTGGGCGATTTGGAAAGTCTCAGAAATGCGTAACGTAAAGCTGTGCGTTGCGGTTCTAGGCTAAGCCGCCCCGCCATTGAAACCATACGATAGGCAGGATGATCTAAGCTGATGGCATCCGAAAACAATAATTTAAAGACAGGGTGTAAGGCATTAATAGACAAATCTCTCGATTTAAGAGCATGCTCAATATGAAGCTTAATATCCAATTTTTCTTCTAAGGGAAGTTTCTTCAGGGGAATCCCTACGGGTCCCAATTCAGGTAAATCTCGACTCGCTTTTACTTGAAACTTTTCATATTCTAAAAAATTGACGAGAGCCTCATTGCCTAACGCATAAGCGGGATGTTTAATAATATGCTCAAAATCTAAATAACTCTTAGAAAAGGAATATTCTAAATCTCCAAGTTGCAAAATGTTTTTATCTAACTCAAAGCTAAGTCTATTCTTTGTTTGGCGATTGACGAGCTCATGACCTTCAACGAAAATAATATCCCGCGTCCATCCACGTTGCATATAAAACCAGTTCGGGAAGCGTATTTCCAAGTTATTGATCGTAAATTTTACGTAGAGCGATTCGTAAAGCGGCTTTATGATGCCTGCATAATTCTCTAGTATTTTTTGACGCTTAAATGTCCCTTTTTCAGTGAGTTCATCCTTTTCCTTGGTGAAATCTTCATCAATGACGGTAAAGTTAATGACACGTTCAAAGGCTGCTAAAAAGGCATTCACCGAGTGAACAATTGAGGCGACATATTGCTGTAATTGCACAGGATCTGATATTTTTTCTTTGATGGATTCGGCGTCTTTGTTTAAAACAATCAACGCCGTATTATAAGGGAGGTGATCGCCTACAATAAAAGCGTTTTGAATGGATTCAAAATCTTTGAAAAGGTTTTCGATGCGCTGCGGTGCAATAGTTTGACCGCGCGAATTCTTGTAGATTTCTTTCTTTCTGTCAATGATTTGGAGATGTCCCCGAGGTAAATATTTAAAAATATCTTCTGTCGGGAACCAATTGTCCTCGCGAATATCCTCGAAATCGGGTTTCCAATACGATGTGGAAACATAAGGTCCGCGTAGCAATAATTCGCCGTCATCGGCTAATTTTATTTCGATACCTGGCAAGGCTTTTCCGACTGAATCTTCGACATAATTATGGATGGGTGTCATTAAAATGCCGCCGGTTGCTTCCGTCATGCCGTATCCAGACATCAACTTTACGCCATGCAATTGAAAGAATTGAAAAACTTCGGGTGCGAGATAACCTGCCGCAGACAATCCCCACTTTAAATTAGGTCCAGTAATATTTTGCAATACGGCTTTTTGCGCATCGAGGTCGCTATTTTTTAAGTCGATGGTTTGGTTCACACGTTCGTAGATTTCTTGCCATCGTTTCGGAATACTAATCATTACTGTTGGTTGAATAGCTTTAAAATCATCAATGAGATTATGAAAACCTGAACCGCTAACAAAGGTGTAAGTGGCTCCCCAAAAAATCGTACCCCAAAGCTCTAAAAATCGACCAAAGGTGTGATACATAGGTAAGAATGAGAGGAAAGAGTCTTGGTCGCCTATAGGAAGCGCTAATGTGCGGGCAAATCGCTTCGAAATGATATTTTCGTATGTAAAAACGATGCCTTTCGGATAACCAGTCGTTCCCGATGTGTACATTACGGTGGCAATATCATCAAGCTTTACATCGTTTATACGTTGATTTAAATCGACATTGGTTTTTGGTTTACTCATGAATTGTTGCCAGCCAATAACATTGCCATCTGCAGAGTAAGGATATTCATCCAAAACAATGATATGTTTCAATTTTTTCAGATTCATAAGAATAGGTTCGAGGCGTTTGAGAAAAAAACGTGTCCCAACAAACAAGTATTCGACATCAGAGTGATTTAAAATGTATTCGAGCTGGGCAACGGGTGCGTTTGTCTGGAGGGGAATATTGCGGAATCCGTAACTTAAACAAGCCACATCCTCAATGACGACTTCGATTCGATTTTCCGAAAGTATGGCAATTGGGCCTGGTTTATTATGGCTGAGTTGCAAAAGGGAATGAGCGAATTGCTCCACATTTTTGGATAATTTATCCCACGTAATTTTTGTATAGGTGTTACCCTCTTTAAATTGAAAAAGGGCTTTTTTTAAATATTTCGATTTCCGTGAATGAAATAAGACCCCAGGTGTATAGTTTGCTGAGCGTATTAATTGCATCTCGAATTGAAAGAAATCGTTTTTTTCTTCAATGGAAGTCAGAGCTTCTGCTAAGGTGGGCATGGCACCGATTTCTAAAAAAAGCATTTTTTGTTCTAGTGAACCCTCAGACAGGATATGATTTCCTAATTTCATTATTTTTTTAATATTCATAGGCGAGGTGAGCAATGAAGCCTTATAAACATCCCAAGAATTAGCCCAAGTATTTGATTTTAAATTGTTTATCGGTTTAGTAATATTGTTAGAGCCCATCATTCTCATCCTCAATCATATTACGAATAGTATAGTTAGTCCGATGCCGAGAGCAATCATGGATAAAATAGATGTGTATGAAAAAGATTGAAAACTATCTTTGTAATCCTATCTTTTGCCGAACAAAAAAAATGGTTTTAGATTGAAATTTATTTAAAACTTTAGCATAAGATAAAAGAAAGAAGCATTCTTAAATGGAAACAGTATTTGCACAAGATATACGAGTTTTGATTGTCGAAGACGAACACATCGTTTCTCATCATTTAAAAATGACTCTATTGGCCTTTGGTTACCAGGTTGTTGCATGTGTATCTACCGCCTTTGAAGCCATTGAAGCGGCAAAATCATCTGCTCCAGATATCATTTTAATGGACGTCTTTCTTAAAGGTAAAATGGATGGAATTGAAGCGGCGAATCAAATCCGTCAAAACAAAGACATCCCCATTATTTTCATTACCGCCTCCGCTCATGATGAGATATTAGAGCGAATTCGAGCCTCAAGGCCATACGGTTATTTATCAAAACCGTTTGAAGATAGAGAACTTAAAACAAATATTGATATGGCCATGTTTCGATGGAAACTTGAAAATGAGATCAATAAAGAACGTTCGTTAGCGAAACACTATTTGGACATGGCGGCTGTTATTATGCTTGCGTTGGACAGAGAGGGCAATATTACTATGATTAACAAACTCGGCGCTAAACTCTTAGGCTATCATAGTAAAGAACTTATTGGTAAAAACTGGTTTAAACTTTATGTCCCGCCATCTGAATATGAGTTTGTTTATAATAATTTTAAAGACGTAATAACCTCGAAAAGAGAAACGTCGCATCATTTTGAAAATAACATTCAAACACGTTTTGGCGTTAATCGAACGATTTCATGGAATTCAACTCTTTTAAAAGATAACGATAGTAGAATAATCGGTATATTGAGTGCTGGTGAGGATATTACGGAGAAAAAAATTGCGCAGCAAAAAATTATAGCGAGTGAAAAAAATCTTTTACAAGCTCAGAAATTAGCAAAAATATTTACATGGGAAGTTGATGTCTTAAATCGCACGCTTTATCCTGATATATCATCACAATTCATTTTTAGTGATGATTCAGCTAATATTTCTTCCAGGGACGGAATCAGTTTGGATGAATTTATTGCGCTGATTCACCCTGATGATCAAGATTCTTTAGAAAAATTATATATTAATTGTGTTAAAACACAAAAACCCTACGATACGATTTATCGACTCAATACAAATGATGGGACAGAAAAATTTATTGCAGATCACATCTATGGTGTAAAAGTAGAAAATGGCTACACAACCAGAATTCAAGGGCTTTCGCAAGATATAACCAAGCGAAAAAAAGTTGAAGATGCACTGATGCAAAATGATTCATCCCTATTGGTCATCAATAAATTACTTTCATTAACACTGAGTAGCGAACCGCCGCCTCAATTTATTGAGAAATGTTTAAAAATAATTGTTGAAGAGCCCTTATTAAAACTCAAACGTCATGCACTCCCTTTTCTATTTGAGGAAAAAAAGAGTGACGCATTAAAATTACGCGGTTCCTATGGTGATATTCGTAAGCTGAAAGGTGATATTGCATCAATTGAAGCGGGGAATTGTGTCTCGAAAGATTCAAATCTAATGAATCAAATTATTACTAAAAAAAGTTTTAAAAAGAGTGATGTCAAATCCTTTCAACATTGCAAAGAGCATTTGCATCTTTTTCTCATAAAGAATAATAGCGTTTTTGGAATGATTGTTGTTTATCCTGAAATTATTCCCAATGATAGTACACCGAGGTGCGCATTCTTTGACAGTATTTCAAATACTGTTTCTAATGTTATCGATAATGCACTCATCGAAACAGTTGCGAATCGAAAACTCGAAGAACTGAAGCAATTTCAAAGTCTCTCCATTGATCGAGAAGTTAAAATGCGAGAACTTAAGGAAAGAATCACGTACTTAGAAAATCAATTAAAACAGAAAAAATAGTTACTTAATCATACAAAAGGGTGATAAGACTAAACAAAAATATTGTAAGAAATTATGACTTTTGTGGCATGTAATTTGAATCTTTTGCCAATTGGAAATGAAATCATTTAAAAAATATATTTAGACTTAGGAGATAAAAATGTCGAGTTTCGTAAATGAGTTTATGGGAAGTATAAAGGCGAAAGATCCTAATCAACCTGAATTTTTACAAGCTGTTGAAGAAGTGATGATTAGTCTTGCTCCCATTGTTGAGAAATATCCTATGTATCTGGAGAGTAAGGTACTGCAACGAATAGTTGAACCAGAACGTGTTATCCAATTTCGTATCCCTTGGATTGATGATGGCGGAAATATACAAGTTAATCGAGGTTTTCGTGTTCAATTCAATAGCGCTATTGGTCCGTATAAAGGTGGTTTAAGATTTCACCCAAGTGTTAACTTGAGCATTTTGAAATTTTTAGGCTTTGAGCAAACCTTTAAAAATTCTCTTACGACACTACCAATGGGTGGCGGAAAAGGGGGAGCCGATTTTGATCCAAAGGGCAAAAGTGATAATGAAATCATGAAATTCTGTCAATCCTTTATGACGGAATTATTTCGTCATATTGGACCTGAGACCGACGTCCCTGCAGGTGATATTGGTGTTGGAGGCCGTGAGATTGGCTACTTATTTGGACAATATAAACGTCTTAGCAATTCTTTTGTGGGTGTATTAACAGGTAAAGGTCTCGGATGGGGTGGGAGTCTTATTCGTCCAGAAGCAACGGGTTATGGCGTTATTTATTTTGCAGAAGAAGTTCTCAAAGCACATCAAAGTACAATCGCGGGTAAAACAATTGCGATTTCAGGATTTGGCAATGTAGCTTGGGGAGCTGTTTCAAAAGCGACGGAACTAGGTGCTAAAGTCGTCACAATTTCAGGCCCTGATGGCTACATCTATGATCCAGACGGTATTAATGGCGAGAAAATTGAATACATGTTAGAATTAAGAAACAGCAATCGTGACATTGTAGCGCCTTATGCTCAGCAATTTGGTGTTGAATTCTTTGCAAATAAGCGACCTTGGGAAGTGAAATGTGATATCGCGATTCCATGTGCAACACAAAATGAACTTAATCTTGATGACGCAAAAACACTTTTGAAAAACGGTGTAACCGCAGTGATTGAGGCGGCAAATATGCCATGTACGGCAGAAGCGATGGACTTATTTGTTGACAATAAAATTATTTTTGCTCCTGGGAAAGCAGCTAATGCCGGTGGTGTTGCCGTCTCGGGTCTCGAGATGTCTCAGAACAGTATGAAACTCCATTGGTCAATGGATGAATTAGACACAAAATTGCATGAAATTATGAAAAATATTCATGTACAATGCGTTATGCACGGAACGCAACGAAGTGGCTATATTAATTATATAAATGGAGCTAATATCGCTGGTTTTATTAGAGTTGCAGATGCCATGCTTGATCAAGGTGTTGTATAAGCGTTTTTTTAATTCTTTTTTAAATAGATATTTAAAAGCATCGTTTCATTTGCAACGATGCTTTTTTTAACCATAAAAAACTCATGTTCATCTAAAAGTATAGCTTTTAAATCTATTCCAGTTGTTTTCATTTTTTTTCGTGTTAGAATGGGTCTTATGACGCAACATATTACTAAAAATGCACGCCCATTATTTTCAAATAGATCGATTATTTAATAAAGGAAATCCAGAAATGATATCACCCTCGAAGACAATTATTTTACTCATATTTTTATCACAATCTGTTTTGTTTTCCCAAGGGATGAATCCAAACATAATGCCAAAAATTGGAATTATTAAAGGAACGGTCGTGGATTCTATCAATAATACGCCTATCCAATATGCGTCTCTTTCCCTCGTAAATCCACGATCAAAAGAAGTTATCGCTGGCGGCATTACGAATGAAAATGGCAAGTTTAACATCATTGAAATTCCTGCGGGAAAAGCGCAACTTATCGTTGAATATATTGGATATAAGCCCGTTATTATGGCGTTAAAATTTTCTCCTAGAGACGAACATGAATTTGATTTAGGCGTCATTAAGCTTCATGGCAAAGCGATTGAAATGAATGAGGTCGCTGTCGAAGGTGAACGACCCTTATTTGTACAAACGATGGAAAAACGGACATTTAATGTTGCTCAAAATACGATGTCTTCAGGTGGCAGCGCATTAGAAGCGTTACGGCAAGTGCCGGGTGTTGATGTCGATCTGGACGGCAATGTAAGTCTTAGAGGCTCTGCGAATGTTAATATTCTCATTGACGGTAAGCCATCAAATATGGCAGGCGCAGATACAGGAACACTATTGGAAAATATTTCGGCAGATAATGTTGAAGACATAGAAGTCGTGACGAATCCATCTGCAAAGTATGACCCTGAAGGCATGGCTGGAATTATAAATATTGTACTTAAAGAGAACAAATTGGCGGGATTAAATGGGAATGTTAAGAGTGGTAAAAGTTCTAATAAAGGTATCAATGCATCGGGGCAGATAAATTATAAACAAGAGAAATTGAATGTTTTTCTAAATACCGGTTTTCGGGACGGCGTACGTGGTGGGAGTGGGCAGAACTATCGTGAAACTTATTATAATTTAGATACGACTTATTTAGATCAAAAAATAGACGATGAACATGGTGGAAAAAGTATCTCACTTAAATCAGGTGCTGATTATGCATTAAATTCTAAAAATAATATTGGAATGGCGCTGTCATGGAATTCTGGAAGCAATGGTAATAATAGGGATATTTTTACCGATGAAATGAATGGTCTTCCTATTTACAATCTTGATTCAAAAGGGGAAAGAACGCGGGATAATATTGATGTTGGGTTTAGCTATGATAAAAAATTTAACAAGCCAAAACAGATGCTAAATGTGCTTTATGATCAATCATATAGAGAGTACAATAGTGTGAATCAATCAGGTTCACGTGATCAAATCAATTACCCTGATTCAACGAACTCTAATACAAAAAGTAATGACCAAAAATTTCAGATCGATTATATTCATCCCTTTAGCAAAGCATTAAAGCTTGAGGCAGGATTAAAAAGCTCTATAAGAGAAATTGATAATGAATATAATACCTACATATTTGACGATGATAATGTCTATATTTTAGACGCGATTGTGAGCGATCGATTTATTTATAATGAAGCTATCCATGCAGGATATGCGATTATTGGATTGGTTCGAGAGAATATTTCGGGGCAATTAGGTGTTCGAGGCGAATTCGCCGAAATTATTTCAAAATTGACAGATACGGGTGAGGAATATAAAAATCCTTATACAAGCATTTATCCTTCAGCCTCTTTTTCTGTGGGTCCGGCGAGTGTGGCGCAGTTAATCGCTAGTTATAGCCATCGTGTTAATAGACCGAATACGCGTCATTTAAATCCATCGATTCGACAAATTGATCCAAGCAATATTCGTTTTGGTAATCCCTTTTTAAAGCCAGAATATATTGATGTCTATGAACTGACGGTTTCTCGTTTTGTCAAAGGTAAATCAGTTTCATTGGGAGGGTATTACCGCCATGTTACGGATATGATTGAACATTATAAATATATCGAGGATGGCATTACTAAAGTAACGTATGAAAACTTTGATGAAAAATCGTCTTATGGTGCTGAATTTATTTTATCTGGGAAATTAAGTCCAAAACTTCGTATTATGATGAACGCAAATCTCTATTATGATGAGGTCAATGCGAACAATATTGTTGATAATTATAGTTATATCTCAAAAGGAATTAATGGTCGATTGACAGCAACTTACCTCGTGCAACCAACGATGGAGATGATGTTTACCGGATTTTATAGGGCTCCTCGAACAATTCCATTTGGGACAATTGAATCCATGTCAACCACCAGTTTGTCCATTAAAAAACGACTTATGGATGATAAATTTGCCGTGTCGATGCAATTCCGAGATTTGTTTAATACCTTGAAATTTGTCTATGATACAGGGAATGATTTATATATCCAACACAGCGAACGCCAATGGGAAAGTCAGGTTGCTTCCATTTCACTCGAATATCGATTTGGAAAAATTGAAGACAGGAGTAAATATGGTAAACGCAATAGAAATGGCAACGATATGGAAGAAACTGACTTTGAAATCGAATAGTAAAGTAACTATTTAAATATATACCAATAAGATTCTGAATATCAGTGACTTATTAGCATTATATTCCAGGATGGTTAGGAAGTTCAATTGATAAATAATGATCCTCTTCGTGTTTTAAAAAATATTCGCTGATTAATGAAAATATTTAATCTAAGGAACCCTAGGATGGCTAATGAGGTCAGCTAAATAATTTGAAACCACCTCATGAAGTGAGGATAATTTCTACTGGTGTTGAAGGACTCGAAATAATCGTCCTTGCTACGAGGATAAAATTACCGAAGCTTCTCTTCTTTGCGAAAGATTAAGTTTTCTATAACTCCCGGTAAAATAGCAATACCATTCCCAGATATGCCATCGACTTGTAGTGTAATTGACTCTTTTAATTGAATATGTACCAAATATTTTGACTCGTACTTAACTTTAGCTGTTTTAAGCCATTTCCAATTGATGTCATCATTTTGTTTATGTGGAGGAATGGTAATATAGGATAATCCAAGACTTGAGATGTTTTGGAAAAAGTGACTACCGAATGAAGGTTCGACATAAAAATCGGGCAAACCAATTTCAACAATGACAGCGACATTTGAAATATCACTCCAAATAACGGGAATACCCAGTGATGGATCCGAGCTCCCCCAACGACCTGGCCCCATTAATAGAAAGGGTTGTGTGGCGCTAAACATTTTATTAAGCTTATTAATCTCTGGTACAATTTCTCTTGTTTTGAGTGGCTCAAAATTATCAGTTTTAACCAAAATAATATCACAAATATTTTCTTTAATGCCGTTACCTAAACTAATTGTGCTTTCAAATAATAAATCGTCACGTGTAAAGTCTTCTCGATTGAAGTTAGTACCCTGATCATAGGTAATCATGGGTCTTATCTGCAGAATAAAGAAATCCCGAATACCTTCCAACGGATCTACATTCGCCGTAAATTCGATTTCAACGTCACAACCCATCCCAATTTTCCCTGATTTGGCCAATTGATTTAAAATGTCTGCTAGGGGGAAGGCATTCCATTTAAGAATATTATTGAATGAAACGACTCTCGGACCTTTTTTCATGAGCATTTCTTTTAATACGCCGTGATCGTCCATAACCGAACCCACTAAATCGAGAGCCCCATCTTTTTCAGCAACTTTGAGTCCAAGTTTAGACAAGTTTGATTCCTCACCATGTTCGAGATCGGAATGACAATTATTCTTCATTGATAATGCATAGAAACTTTCCTGAGAGTTATTCAGAATTGATTTTTCACTAAAAAATTGTGGCAATACTTTAGGATGCTTTGGCGAAAATTTGAGGCTTCGTCCGCCTTCTACTACAATTTTTCCTAGACCAAGTGCGACGGTGGCAACGCCGTCCTCGCGTTTCATGGGCCCTTGTGGATAATAATTATAACTTTGCAGCACACCTGAAAAACTAGGATAATAATTCTCGCCATATTTCAACCCGATAAGATGTTGAATAATAACCGCCATCTTTTCATCTTCGGTCCGATTTCCAGTAGCTTTCATATAAGCAATCGTATTCTTGAGATAAACAGATGCAAAAACCATTTTGATGGCTTTGAAAAGTTGATCAAGTCTTTCGTCAAAAGATTCAGCGCAGTTTGGAATCATATACGTTGTGTAAATTCCCGCAAAGGGTTGAAAAAGGCTATCCTCCATTAAACTTGAAGATCGAATTGCTAATGGGACGCGGTGGTAATTTATATACGTAATGAGCTGATTAGTAAAATCGTCCCCAAAATTTCCATTTATAAAAAGTTTTATGACATCGTCATCTGTTTGGGTCTTTTCAAGTTTTTCAAGAATATGGTTTCTCTCTAAAAAATTGTCGTATATCTCTGTCGTTACAACTGCAAAGGGGGGAATATCAATTGTAACATCTTTAAACTTGTGTTTAAGTTTGTTTTCATGCATATAATTGGCAAGAAAGGCGAGACCCCGTGCTTTCCCTCCCAATGAACCGTTCCCAAATCTTAAAAAATGGTATGCAGGATCGTAGTTTTCACTATCGAAATAGACAATCGTATCTTTAAACCGACGATTCCTTTCATTTGAGACGAGAGAAATTACGATTTCACGAAGTTCTTCCATATCTTCAAAAGCGTCGATGCTAATGGGCTTTAAAATATCGGCTAACTCGAAATATCCGCGGATAGAAAGCCAATTAGAAAAATGGTCTCGACGAGCATGATACGCAATACTCTGAGCTGGAACCTCGGACAAAGCCTCCTCAAATTCTCTTAGATTTGTTACACGTCTAATTTCTTCTTTTTCGACGGTACTGAAAATTAAATCACCAAAACCACAGTGGTTTTGGATGAATTCTTTTAAATCTTTAATAAGACGAGACGAAGATTTATGTAAATAATACGCATTAATGGAGTAAGCGACTTCTTCGTTTTCTGCCTCCATTGATTGAAGCATCACTGGCATACTTGGATTTTGCTTTAACACATGTTTTAACAATTTTACGCCAGCGTGTTTATCCACAACACCTCCTTTTGGGAAGCGAACATCTGAAATAACCGTCAGGATATTGTTTTGGTACCGATCGATATATTCTATGGCTTCTTCATAAGTCGATGCTAATAATATTTTAGGACGCGATCGAATACGATACTGGCGAGATGACTCTGTATATTCTTTTTCGAGAAGTGAAAGCGTGCTTCGAATGATGACTTTGTATATCGTTGGCAAAAATGTTGAATAAAAGTGAGGTGAATCTTCCACAACTATGATAGCGCGTGAGCCTCCATCAATGATGTCTCGCTCGGCATTTTTAATATCTTCGAGCCATTTAATAATTGCCGTAAAAATAGCCGATTCGCCCATCCAGTAAAATATCCGATCAATTCCAGACGTGTCAGGATTCGATTTGAGAAGCCATTGATGTTCTTTTTTGCTTGACGCTAACAATACGACGGAAAGTTTCTCGTAAATCTCTTTCGCCTTTAAAGCGAATGTAAAAGGCGTCATATCAGAGATGCGTGACATGGTAATGACAAGGCTAAAATATTTTTTATTAAGCAATTCAAGGGCTTCTTTCGCCGTAGAAACCCGCGTAACGCGAGGTGGACTCGTTAAATGCATGTGCTTATATTCGAAAAAAATAAGTTCGCCAAGTTGGCCATCTTCTTCAACTTTAAAGGCATCATAAAGACTTGAAACAACAAGAATTTCGTGTATGCGCCATTGCATTAAGTCGTGGTGTGTAAGTTTGATTTTACTTTCAATCTTCTGCATGGAATCCAGCCTCTATTTTCATTCTGACTAAAATGCTTCGAGAATCACGAATATCAAACGATTAAATTGGTGTAGAATAAGTCTTTCCATCCTTTTATTCAAAAAAATGACATGAGGTGCAGTGAAACATATTTTTTCAATACATTGTGATATTCGAAATTCTTCTTAACTTTTTTTCATGTGGATGTATCTAAGGTAGCGATGACAAAAGACGACATCAAAATGATTTTTGAAAACGTGCAGGCAAAAGACAAAAAAGCCTTTAATAAATTGGTTCAGCTGGAATCAGATTACTTAAACGCCTTGATATTCAAATTAGTGCAAAATAAGACAGAAGCGCAAGATATACTTCAAGACTGCTTTGTCCGTATCTGGGAGAAGTCATATCAATTTAAAGGAAACGCTTCTCCTCGTACATGGATGTCTCGCATTGCATTGAACTTGACATATCGGTATCTCAAACGAAAAAGTAGCCGATTAACGATATGGATTGACGAAATGAAACATCTCAGAGTCGAGTCTGAATCGGAGCACCACGCCGAAGATGAATATCGGAAGCGTTGGCTGACCAAAGGACTTAAGAAACTGACATCACGGCAACGAGACGTTTTTATGCTGCGTGTCTATCAAGATTTGGCTTTCGCCGATATCGGTTTTGAGCTTGGCTGCAGCGAGAATGCTGCAAAAGTCCATTTCCATGAAGCACAAAAAAAAATTAAACAATTCTTTAAGGAATATGTTTTATGACAAACCAAAATTATCACGACATCATGGCTCCTGGCAAAATTATGCCTAAGAATATCAATCAAGATATGTTGATGACAGCAATCGATAGTAAGATTGAAAAAAGAGACTTTAGACGTCGTCTGGGAAAACAATTAGGAACCCTATCAATTATGCTAGCACTGGGTGTAGGATACATTTTTATACCCATGTCAAAGACATCCATCTCAGAAAATAAAATGAACTATTCTGATGCTGTTAGCACCTGGGACGATGTTTTGCTCATTGATAAATCGGATGATGATCTCATCTCTCCCTTCACTTGGCTAGAATATATTTCAGAGCAAGATGGGGAAGTGAATACAGAATTAATTCATGAATATTTGACAGAAAACGAAATTAAAGCGTTAACTAACTATTTAGAAAAGGAGTTAATATGAAAAAAATCATCATCGTTCTCTTAGGGATGTCGGTTATGCTGATGGCTCAGCGCCCCGATATGTTTGAAGAAAAACGAAATATCGAAGCAATGCGAATTTATAGACTTATCGATGTATTGGATTTATCCGATAGCCAAGTCGATGCATTTATACCCGCTTTGAAAAAACATGATAAGAAAATAAAAGAGCTGAGAGATTCAAAGGCAGACGCCATAAGAGACGGGCGGAAACTATATGATGAGGAAAGTCTTAGTCAAAAGCAGGTTGATAAATTGTTTCAGACCCTCAATAAAATTGATTCAGATATTAATCAAGAAAGACAGAAATTCATCGCGTCGCTTTCAAAATATCTCGATCCTAAACAGCAACTCAAATATATTGGTTTTGATCAACGATTCCGAAATGAAGTCGGTAAATTTTTGAGAGGTCGCGAAGATTTTAACCAACAACGTGATGATTTTAATCGTAAAAAAAGGAAATAGGTAAAATGATGAAATTTAAAAAAAGTTTATGGAGTGTATTGGCTTTAAGTTTTATAAGCATTCTCTTTTTACAATGCGAAAATGTAGCACCCGATCAAAACACAAATGAGGCAGACATCCTCGCTGTATTGATGGCGGATGATTCGACCTTTACCCTTGATGGGTTTGACAATGAAGATTTACAGCTCTTGAAAAACACATTGAGCTCTGATTCGAATCCTGTTGAAGTGAATGCTTTTGTTGACTCAAATTATGTGTGGGCTTTTGGACGTAGCGATATGAATGTCGAACGTACAAATGATATTACCGAACTCGATGACTCAACGGCAACGGCTGTCGTATCGCATCATGTAACAGGGATTTTTCATGCGAGACAATTTGAGCGTATCATCGTGAATGATTCAACATGGACCCGAGGTGATTCAATTCGCTTTTCTGAAAAGGCATTGGATATGACATTTAATCGGAATGTGTTGCTTCATAAACGAACGAATCCTGATGGCGATGATGTTTGGGTTATTATGGGGGTTACAGCCACTTACGGTGCGTCTCCTAATACAACACTTGGCATTGAAGCAATTTCAATTCAATTTGGTGACTCGACACTCGTGTTGGATGATTTTGCCAACTATTATTTCAATAGAGAAAACGCGATTCGTTTCCATTTCAATCGTTTCGGAAGAATTGAAGCGATGATTTCGAATGACGTTTCGGATGAGGCGGAATCGGTTAATGGTATTTGGGGCGGTCATCCTCGACTACCCAATTTACGCCATGTAGGGTTTAGATATATGGAAACTAATGGTGATGGATATAAAGTTTATGCACAGTTAATTCGTCCCGAATTTCATCCCAATCGCCATAAACGTGGACAAGTACAAGTTATTGATTTCAGAACTTTATTTGACCATGATTACCTTGCGTTTAACAGTGTAGCTGTCGGAATGATGTATCATATTATCAGGCCACCGCAACCCTAAATTATTAGAACACTCGTATTCAACAAAAAGAGCTCGGAATTACCGGGCTCTTTTTTATGACAGAGATTTGGCATATTTTTGATAGTGAAAATTAATATCCATGCAAATATTTGATTACGAATAAGAATCAAAATCGTTTACTAATTGCATAGACCTTGTTCAAAACTATATTGAGGGTACAAAGAAGAATGATATTTGGAAACTGAAGTTGAATATTAAATTACGTAAATTCGCTGTCTTAATAGTACAAAAATTAGGAAATCTAGTATCATTAATAAAAAGAACATAAATAGTCTCAAAAATAAAAATGCTAACAGGTGTGTTATGCGACATCATCTACAAGATTTTAAAGAATAAGAGTGAGTATGCTAATGAAACGTTTATTTCAAATTATTTTTTTGTTTGCCATGACATCATGGGCTTTTGCAGGTACGACAGGTAAAATTTCGGGTAAAGTCACTGATTTAGAAACAGGTGAACCCCTAATTGGTGTTAATATTATCCTTGAAGGTACAAATATTGGTTCGACGACGGATGCTGATGGCTACTATGCAATACTCAATATCTCTCCAGGTATTCATTCAATTTCCGCGAGTATGATTGGCTATGGCCGGCAATCTGTAACGAGAATACGTGTTGAGATCGACCGCACAAGCACGACGGATATGACATTATCGTCTGTTGTGATTGAAGGGAAAAGTGTCGTCGTAACGGCGCAACGAGAAGTTATTAAAATGGATGTGGCAGCAAGCCAACGATCTATCTCTGCTGAATCGATAGAAGGATTACCCGTTTCGGATGTTGCGCAAGTAATAACACTGCAAGCAGGTGTATCTGGATTTTCTGTACGCGGTGGTTCAAGTTCCGAAACGACATTTATAGTTGATGGCATCGCCATGAAAGATGAACGGAATAACGCCCCTATAACGGGGATTCCATTAAGTGCTATCAATGAAATCTCAGTGCAAACCGGCGGATTTAACGCTGAGTATTCAAACGTTCGTTCAGGTATTGTAAATGTGGTCACAAAAGAAGGTTCAAAAACTAAGTACTCAGGTACATTTTCCATCAAACATAGCCCCGCAGCCCAAAAGCATTTTGGCGACTCGCCGTATAATGGAAATGCCTATTACTTGCGACCTTATTTGGATCCCGCCGTCGCTTTTACGGGCACAACCGTCGGAGAGCCTTATACCGACGCGAATGGAAACGGATATTGGGACGAAGGTGAATCTTTTGTTGACTATAACAATGACGGAAATAGAACGTATTGGGACAAATATGAACAACGTCAGTATTTTAAATTTAATGGATGGAATTATATCGCCGAAGAATCGCTGAAAAATGAAAATACGGATGATGATATCTCGCCAAGTGGAGCACAGGATGTGTTTAAATGGGAGCATCGTAAACCGGGTGAAATTGTAAATCCTGATTATGTTATTGATTTAGGCTTTGGTGGTCCCGTTCCCCTTAGCCAAAATTTTGGCAATTTAAGGTTTTATGTGTCCTACATGCAAGATCAAGACATGTATCTATATCCTGTCTCGACACATGGCGTTAATCGCAAAACATTTATGCTTAAGATGACATCTGACTTGTCACCAACTATGAAACTCGTATTCACATCCATTAACAGTAATTTTACGGCTACGACCTCTTCGAGTGGCGGCGGAACAAGCTATATGAGTAGTGTTTGGAATCTTGGATCCGCTGTTAATAGCGCTGGTTTTACAACGCCTTGGCGACTTTATACAAACGATTATTGGGCACCGACTGATGTAAGTAATGGTACATTTGCCCTCAAATTAACGTCTCAAACGACGTCAGAATCCTATTATGAAATTGGGATTTCCCATATAACATCCGACTATTTGACAGAAGCGGGTCCGATTCGCGATACGAGTGCTATAAATGAAATATATGACGGGAAATTTTTAGATGAAGCCCCATACGGTTTTTGGGGCGAGCCTATTGCATCCATAGAAGGCACGCTGAACATGGGAGGAGCCGTTAGTACCTCTCGTGACTATTCCAAAATTGCCTCAACCGTTATTGAAGCTGATTATGTCAATCAAATACATAAAAATAATGAAATTAAGCTTGGTGGCGAAATAGCCTTTACGAACCTTCGTCTTGAGTTTGGTTCGATTAATTATTTTCTACCTGAAGGAAATTATTATACCGTAACAGACAAAAATCCCTGGCGAATGAATTTATATGCTCAAGATAAATTGGAGTATGAAGGATTTATAGCCATCATGGGATTAACATTTGATTATACCGACGCCAACACACAATGGTATGATTTAGACGTCTATGATGAGAGCTTTTTTTCGGATAAATATGATCCTGATACAGAATATAATATGAAGGATATTAAGCCCGTTTTAAATATTAATCCTCGTTTAGCTTTATCACATCCCATTACGACGACTTCGAAGCTTTATTTTAATTACGGCCATTTCCGTCAAAGTCCAACAATGGAAAATCTATATCGCATTCGACGAAAAGTGACGATAAACTCGGATCACGAAATTGACGGCTATGGTGATTTACAATTCATCGGTGACCCTTCACTTAAACAACCCAAAACTATATCCTATGAACTGGGATATGATCATGCGTTATTTGAGAAATATTTAATCCATATTTCGGCCTATTATAAAGATATCTCGGATCAAGAAAATTGGACGAGCTATCAAAATATTGCTGGAAACATTAGCTATTCTCAACTTACCGCTAAAAATTATGAGGATATTCGTGGTTTTGAAATTGAAGTTGGCAAAAATTATGGTGAGTGGATGACAGGACTCGTCAATTATGAATATCGCGTCAGTACAAGTGGATATTTTGGAACGAATCAGTATTTCGAAAGCCCCAGTGATCAACGTGATTATAATGACCGAGTCTTAAAACAAAGTAAACCAAGACCACAACCACGTATGAAATCAGTTTTAAATATTCATACTCCAAAGACATTCGGACCTAAAATTTTGGGTGAAAATCTTTTAGGTGGTTGGAATTCTAGCTTTGTGGGTACCTGGACTGCTGGAAGTTATTTCACTTATAGTAATTATACACCTGGAGTCCTTTATAACCTGCGATACAAAGATAGTTATAATGTTGATTTACAGATGGCGAAAACGTTCGTCTTTGGAGACATGAAATTGAAAGTCTTCGCGGATATTAAAAATCTCTTTAATCAAAAGAATTTTTCAGGCTATGGTTTTTCGGATGGCTTTGATTATGACTATTATATGCAGTCACTTTTATTATCGGACAACATACGAGAAGAAATTAATCTCCCGATTTTTCCAGGACTCAAAAAAAACGATATACCTGGAGACATGCGTGATTCAGATGTTGAGTTTGTTCCTTTTGAATGGCGTTCTGATATTACGAACGAAAATAATCCAGAAGAAAGACCCATTTATTATGATGCAACAAGCGATCGGTATATGCAATATGACCATATTTTGGGATGGGCGGAAGTCTCAAATGATCAACTAAATGAGGTCGTTTCGAGCAAAGCCTATATTGATAATCCAAATCACGGAAGTTTCATCTTTTTGAATCCTAGAGACATCTTTTTTGGCATAAACCTTAGTTACGATTTTTAAGATTGAAAAATATGGAAAATACAACTATGAAAAAACTTTTGAATCACACATTAAATACTCTCATATTTTCAATTCTATTGATGTCTTCAATGACTGTTTTCGGTGGAGAAATCAAATGGATGGCTGTAGGCTCACTTCAGAATTGGTATTCGGATAATGGATGCGAAGTCGAGTTGGGTCGAACAGGGAATATTCCTGACCAACAAGACGGTATGAGATATCCTGCACTATATAAAATGCAAGATAGCCAAGCTGCGAAAGGACTCTGGGTTGGTGCCAAAAATTATAGTAACCCCATAACCAATACAACTTACGATTACAAAGTCATCCACATGGGCACAAGAGGTCCCATCAATAACAAGTTGGAAATTTTTCCTCAAACACTCAAGATGTGGGCGAGAGAAGCACATCCCGAAGTATTTGTGGATGGCGATCCAGCCAGCGATTTGGTCTATCTTGATAAAATTGATGAAGTTGACCCGAATTTACCATCGGATCGAATGATTGAAAATATTGTTAATACATCCATTGGTGTGACGATAACACGAAAAGTGTATGCTTTCACGAATCAATATCATGAAAATTATTTTATCCATGACTACGTGTTTGAGAATACAGGTATCTATGATTTAGAGGGGAATGTCAATCAGCAAGATTTGGAAGATGTCATGTTCTTTTATCAATATCGCTACGCTATTTCTAGAGAAGGCGGCCCTTATGGCGAGGCAGGATATTGGCTTCCACAAAATTCGAGCTGGGGTCGAAATACTGTGAATGAAGCCATCGGTGAAAATCCTACTGACAATGATCCATTTCGGGCTGTTTACGCGTGGCATGGATTACATAGTCAGGCAGCGTATGACAATATAGGTGCTCCATATTTTGGTGGTGATGGTCACCTCGGAGCATCGCAATTTGTCGGTGTTGCAACATTGCATGCAGACACAGACGCTGGAAATGAATCAGATGATGTCTATCAACCTATGACAACGCAATTTACGGGATCTGACAATAATATTAACCAAAATAATGACCAATTTAATGCGTCTAAAATGCAAGATCAATATAATGCAATGGTGGCGGGACATCCTGCAGGAGGTACCCACGCCGAGCAAATTGGTTCTGGTTTTGCCGACGCATTTGGCGATGACGCAGGGGGCATTTCATCAGCTCTTGGATATGGGCCCTACAGCCTGGCATTTGGCGAAAGTATCCATATTGTGCAGGTGGAAGCCGCTGCTGGTTTATCAAGAGCGCAATGCTATGTAATTGGTGCAAATTGGATTGACGAAGCGATAGCGACAGGCGACTTAAGGTTGCCAGACGGGACGGTTCCTGCAAGCAAAGACGAATATAAAGATACCTGGGTTTTTACGGGAGAAGATTCGTTGATGCAGACTTTCCAACGTGCGACAGATAATTATGATTTTGATTTTTCTGCTTCAATTCCACCACCTGCACCAGATAATTTTACGGTGACATCAGGTGGAGACAGAATAACATTGAGTTGGACGAATAATGCGGAATCTTGGTCTAATTTTGCGGGTTACGAAGTATATAGAGCCATCCATAAAACAGATACGACTTTTACGAAAATTTTTACGTGTGATTTAAATACTATAACAAATGAATTTGTAGACAAATCAGCGAAGCGGGGATTTGATTATTATTACTACATCCAAAGTTATGATGACGGAACTAGCAATACGGATGACCCTGGAGTTGCGTTAAAATCGAATCTGTTTTTAACATTAACCAATAAAGCTGCAAATTTAAAACGTCCACCTTCAGACGGACTTGATGACATTAGAATTGTACCGAATCCCTATATTATTTCAGGACAGAAATATCAATTTGGCGAAAGTGGACCTGATAAATTAATGTTTTATAATTTACCACCTGCATGTAAGATTCGAATATTTACAGAGCGTGGTGACCTGATTGAGACAATTGATCATACGGATGGAAGTGGGGACGAAAAATGGAATTCAATTACGCAATATAAGCAATTAATCGTAAGTGGAATTTATATTGCCCATTTTGAACTGCCTGATGGTAAGTCAACTTTTAAAAAATTTATTATTATTCGCTAAGGGTTAAAAACATGATAAAATTAAAGAATGAAACAAAATGGACTCAGTTATTCAGTTTGATTTTGATAAGCATCGGTTTGCTTTTAGGATGTGAACAAATAATGACTGCTGAAAGTGACTATCAAAAAACAGACTATACGATGTCGGGTAATGATTTAGAGGCTTGTGATCAGTTGAGTCAAGTCTCGGTTCAGATTGACACCGCAAATGGTTTAAGAAAATTTGGCCCTCAATGGAATGTCAATAATATTGAAACAAAAGCGCTTCTAAGGTCTGAAAGAATCGGGAATTCCTGGATTAATGAAGATGTTGAAGTCGCGGCAGACCTATTTGTAGTAGTCGATGCTGACACAAATTATGGAGCATTTGCAATTTTAAGCGCACGGGTTTCACAGGTTGAAGGTAGCGGCGAATTAGTTGCGGATAGCATTATTATCATATACAAATATCTCGCAAAACCAGCTGTCAATTTTGATACAGTTACGGCAGATACCGTGTTAATTGAATATGCAAGTGAATCTATATTTTATCTTGATTTGGAGAATGGTTTAGTCAGTGCGTCAGGAAATTGGACCCTTCGTTTTAATGCATCCAATATTGCTTTAAATACTGATATTCGAGTGGCTCGTATAGAAAAGAAAGCTTTTGCGGATTTACATGCGGTTCCGAACAAAGTATTTATTGGAGACGGTTTGGGGATTGATGCAGCGATTGCTTATTTAGAGACCTATAATAATTATTATTTAGATACGGACTCTACTTATCAAGTGAAAATTGTCTCGAGTGAGGCAACAGGATATATGCTTTTTGATTGCACTGATTTAGGTGAGAATTCCTATTCGATTTATACGACGGATTATATGGATATAAAGTTATTCGATACGGATGGCATTGGTGTGAATGCATCAAGCGAGGCCATTAGTACTGTTACCATCGCGAATTGCGCCGACATCAAAACGAAGGAAATATACAAATTAGCTGCGCAAAAATATTTAGTTCAATTTCGCCCAAGTCAACAAATGGTGACGAATATTTTTAACGTCGCTATTCTACTAGGAGGCGAATAATGAAAACGCCAGAATCCCAAGGATTAAAAATGTATAAATCGATTCTAATAATCGGACTCTTTGTATTTTCAGCGACTTCTACATTTGCACAAATCAAACTTGCCCAAACAGGTGCACAATTTTTAAGCGTCGGTTCCGATGCGCGCGCTGCGGGAATAGGCGAATCAATGACGGCAAATGCCCTTGGATCAGCTTCATTATTTTATAATCCAGCCGGCATGGCAAGTTTATCAAATGAATTTGAGTTTTCAGCCAGTCAAAACAGATGGATTGCAGACATTTTGCATAATTCATTTTCCATTGCTTTAAAAATCAATAATGATGATCGGTATGGCGTATTTGGAGCTTCAATGATGAGCGTGGATTATGGCGATATTCAAGGAACAGTCGTTTGGCCAAATGACCCAGGATTTATCGATACAGACATCTTAACTCCTACGGCTAAAATGATTGGTTTTGGCTATGCAATCGCACTGAATGACAAATTTTCAGTCGGAGGACAAGCAAAATATATTGGACTAAATTTCGGCTATTCTCTTTATCCTGATGCGGAAGGAAATCCTACACTCACCAAAAAGAATTTGCTCTTTGCCAATGGATTCGACTTTGGAACCCTCTATCGAACAGGGTGGAAAACCCTCGCATTTGGTATGTCTGTTCGAAATTTTTCCAATGAAGTAAAGTTTGAAGAAGAAGGATTTCAACTCCCTCTGACTTTTTCGATGGGCTTATCCATGGATGTATTTGATTTAATATCAGAAACTCATAAAGGTCATAATTTGCTCGTTTCTATTGATGCATTGCATTATCGCGCTCGACCTGAACAAGTTCGCATTGGTGCGGAATATACGCTATCAAATTCCTTTTCGCTCCGCAGTGGGTATCAATCGAATACTGACGAAACAAGCATGTCTTATGGCTTTGGATTGAATTTATTTGGTATCAATTTAGATTACGCCTATACACCTTTTGGTATTTGGAATGAAGTGCAACGATTCACGATTCGATTTGGGATTTAGTTAAACACAATTACATGTCAAACGCCTTCAAAGATAGCATTATAATTCTTCTTTTTTTGACGTCGCTAATAGGCGGCCAGACGGGGAAAATATCAGGGATTGTGCTTGATAAGGAGACTCAAGAACCTCTCATTGGTGTGAATGTCATTATTAAAGAATTGTTATTGGGTGCTTCAACCGATGAACGAGGATATTATTCCATTCTCAATGTGCAACCAGGCGTCTATTCTATAGAAATTGCCATGATGGGATATACTAAAATTATCCAAGAAAATGTCGAAGTGACGATGAATATTACGACGGTTATTGATGCAAAATTATCACCGAGTATTGTGGGCATGCAGACGATTCATGTTATTGCTGAAAGACCTGAAATTGTCAGAGATATTTCTGGATCTCAACTCACTATCAAGTCAGGCAAAGTTCGAACCTTGCCCATAAAAGATATCACTGAAGCAATTGGTTTGCAGGCAGGTATCGAGGATTTTGTTATTCGCGGAGGAAGTAGTCGTCAAACAGCTTTTATGCTTGATGGCTTTCAAATGGCAGATGAACGTTCAAATCTCCCCATTACGACTTTAAGTTTAAACTCGGTGCAAGAGATTCAAATACAAACTGGCGGATTTAGTGTTGAATATGGTAACCTTCGTTCTGGTGTCGTAAATATTGTAACAAAAGAGGGCGCTAGAGACCACTATTCTGGTGATGCAACAATACAATATAAAGCGCCTCAAGCAAAAAATTACGATCGATCGATCTATGGAAACGAATCCTATTATCTCCGGTCATATCTGGATGATGACGTTGCATTTGTTGGTACTACAAATGGTGGATGGAGCGACAGTTTACAAGCGCAATATCCTTACTTTGAGGGATGGAACGCCGTTTCATTATCAACATTAGCGGACACCGACCCAAGCAATGATTTATCGCCAAATGGTGCGAAGCAGCAATTTCTATGGGAACACCGCAGAAATGGTTCTATTACACAACCGGATTATTCAATGGATTTATCTATAAATGGTCCATTTCCTGCATTCTCAAAAAACATGGGAAATTTGAGGTTTTCCTTGAGCCATTATAGAGAAAAACAGATGTTTGTCATTCCCTTATCTCGCGATGCTTATGAGCAAAATACGACTCAATTAAAACTGACAACGAGTTTTAAAACATCCATTAAATTGACATTGATGTGGCAATATGGTACGGAATATTCCGTTTCTCCTTATAACTGGGATTTGCCAACAGGCACTGTTTTAAAATCCACAAATTCGATTGCTAGTCTTGTAAGCGGTGGAAATAATGTTGTCTTTATGCCGGGATATTTTAGCCCTACGACATTGACACGGGCTATGTTTGGTATAAAAATGAATCACATGTTGAGCTCGAATTCTTTCTATGAAGTACTTTTTCAACAGACAAATAATAAAACAAATACTTTTCAACTCCCTGAACGCGATTTCACAAAGAATATCGAATTATTTGATGGATTTTACGTTAACGAAGCACCTTATGGATATGATTCGGAAGAGTGGATGAATCTTGGCAGAGATACAACTAAAAATTCGACATCCATATTTAAAATAGACTTTACGCGACAATTGAATCAAAGAAATCAAATCAAAACAGGACTCTCAATCGTTAACAATGATTTTCGAATCGCATCCTACACCGAAAGTGATAAAGCAACTTGGACGCGTGATATGCATTATCAAGTCACACCGTTTCGATTTGCGGCATATTTCCAAGACAAATTAGAGTTCGAAGGATTTATTGCGAATATTGGTTTACGCGGTGAATATAGCAATCCACAAACTTCCATTTATGATTTAACAGATTACGACCCATTTTATACAAAAGGGACGGGCTTTGAAATTGAGAAAGAGGCTCCTGTCTTAGATTCTAAACCCGTTTTTATCTTAAGCCCGAGACTAGGTATATCGCATCCATTAAGTGATAAGGCTAAACTCTATTTCAATTATGGTCATATGAACTCTGAAGCATCATCAATTTATCGATTTACATTGCAACGTGAAGCAAACGGCATGGTGACAAATATGGGGAATCCAAATTTATCCCTCGAACGAACCATTGCCTATGAGTTAGGATATTCGCAATCGATTTATGATGACTATTTAATAAATGTTGCAGCTTATTATAAAGATGTTACCAATCAACCAGGATGGATTTCTTACCGAAGCGTTGACAATACCATCAATTACCTGAAAGCTGAAAACAATAATTATGCTGATATTCGTGGATTTGAAATGACCCTTGATAAAACAAGAGGAAAATGGATAAAAGGCTTTGTAAACTATACCTACATGATAGAAACATCTGGATATTTTGGTATAACGCAAAATTATCAAGATCCAGCGAAACAATTGGAATATATAAAGAGCGATCCTTTAACGTCCAAACCAGCTCCACAGCCCTTCTTTAGAGCCAATCTTGAGCTTTTAACGCCAGAGAACTTTGGACCCCATGTTGGCGATACCTATTTACTAGGGAGTTGGAATGCTTCTTTCATATATACTTACAAAACTGGTTCATATTTTACGTATAATCCATCGAATATTCCTGATCTTTATAATAATGTGCAATGGAGAGATTACACGAACGTAGATATGAGAGTACAAAAGCATTTCAAATATGAAAACTATGTTTTAGATTTATTCGTTGATGTTTCAAACGTTTTAAACTCAAAATATTTAAGCTATTCAGGATTCTCTGATAATAGAGACTATAATTCATATATGAAATCATTGAAATTTGATTGGGAAGAGGGCGATGATAAAGGAAATGATCGAGTTGGGGACTATGAAGGTAACTATATCAATATGCCCAATATTTCTTCCATGACATTTTTGAATCCTCGTTCATTGACATCAGGCATAAGGTTTTCATTTTGAAAATATCGAGAATATACAAACGATCATTTATTATCGTGCTTGTTTTAATGACTCATTCGTTGTTGATGGCTCAAGTCGATGAAAATTTGAAACGTTATATCCGAATCGGAAATTTGCAGAGTCATTTTTCGGCTTATGGATCTGAAAGAGCTTGGAATAATGACTATTACGAAGGCCTTCAATGGCCCGCTCTTTATCCACAACAAGACAACGCTGTTATAAAAAGGGCTTGGATGGGTGTAGAAGATTTTACAGATGAATCGGGCTATAATTGGGGACATTATAGTTTGTATGTCGCTCAAGATGCAACAGGCATAGCGGTTTTTCCAATGGAATTGACACAATCTGCGAAATTTGAAAACCCCATCGTTTATGTCGATGGAACAGACATCAATGCCGTTTTTGCCAATCAAATTGATTATATAGACGAAGCTCAAGTAGCCGATAGGATTGTTTCAAATGTTATTAATACTTCAATGGGATTGACCCAGAAGAGAGATATATACGCATTTAGTCAAGAATATCATGACGACTATTTTATTAAAGTCTATACCTTCACAAATACAGGGAATACAGACTGGGACGACGATATTGAACTAAACGCACCTTTGAAAGGTGTCCGAGTAGGATGGGGAACACGATATTCCTTGGGACGAGAAGCAGCCTATATTATTGGATACGAGCAATCATATGGTGCTCATTCTTGGGTCTCTCGCCGGGGTGAGGATTATATCGACCATCAAAATGATTTAATAACAGAAGCGAACTCCGTGGCGGATTGGCTGAGAGCTGGTTTTTCTTGGATGGGACAATCCGAAACAAATGATTATAACAATATTGGGGCGCCTGACGTCAAACGAGACGGAAGATTGACTTCGCCAAACCATGCTGGCTCTGTCGTTTTACATGTTGACAAATCAAGTACCGATGCAGCCGATGATGCCTTTCAACCGACGTTTCTTGGTTGGCATGCAGGTGATCGCTATCCTAAGGTTGAAGATTTACGCTCATACAATGAACCAGAAATGTTTCAGGTTTACGAAATGTTACGCGGAATTCCTTTTGGTGATGGTAGCGGCGGACAGACTCGAATGGAAACCCTCGCAGCTGATCCAGATAGTTACGATCCTTGGCACTTGCACAATGATGGTGGCGGTACAAATGTTATGATAACCTACGGCCCTTTTGATCTCGCACCGGGTGAAAGTATTGTAATCGTTGAGGCTGAAGGTATCAACGGATTAGATCGAGACATGTGCGAATTAATTGGTCAACGTTGGAAGAAAGCCTACGATAACAGTAGCGATAGTGGACCATTTGATCTGCCCGACGCCTCAACTACGACGGATAAAGATATTTATAAAAATCAATGGGTTTATACAGGACGCGATTCTATTTTAAAAACATTCGGTCGTGCTAAACGAAACTATGAAAGTGGATTTGGGATATCGAGCCCACCTCAACCACCCCCCTTATTTAATGTTAAATCTGGCGGTGATCGTATCACTCTTGAATGGAATGCAAGTCCATCTGAATCAGATCCAAATTTTGGGGGATATCGAATTTTTAGAGCCATCGGGAAAAAAGATACGACTTATAAAGAAATATTTGCATGCGGCTTTGGAGCAGAGAATGACATCCGATATAGTTTCAGTGATATTTCCGCTGTTAGAGGGCAAGCTTACTACTATTACATATCATCATTTACCGATGGTTCTGGGAATCAAAATGATTTAAATCCTACTGGGATATTACAGAGTGGAAGATTTTATACACTCACAACGAAACCTGCCTACTTGCAACGCGAGGCAGTTAATATTTATACGAAGGGTGATTTCCCTCGTATTCGTATTGTGCCAAATCCATATAATATCAGAGGGAATGGATTTACGGGGGAAAAGAATAAAATCATGTTTTATGATATTCCTGGCAAATGTACAATTCGCATCTTTTCAGAACGCGGAGATCTCATTAAGACAATAGAGCATGATGATGGAAGTGGCGATCAGGAATGGTATCTAACCACAGATACACGGCAAACAATCGTTAGTGGGGTTTATGTCGCACACTTTACAGATGATAAAGGTCAAATGGCCTACGAAAAGTTTATAGTAATTCGTTAACACAAGCATTAGATGATTAAAAAGGAAAAGTTGTATGAATAGTAAATGGAAAATAATGACAGGGGTATCAATTCTGATAGCTCTAATGATTTCAGGTTGTGACTATAAAGCGGAGCCAAATTTATATGACCCGAATGAAAAAGGAGCAACGACTCCGGACATTGTATCGATAACACCTGATAGCAATTTTAGCGCTGAGGATATTACATTTGCGGGAGAAGGGGTTGTGAAGATTGACGGCCATTATTTTTCCAACGAGAAAAGCTTTAATATTGCATATTTTGACGGAGTGACGGGAAAAGTATTGGATGCGACTGAGACATCACTTCGCGTAAAAGTACCCTATGTCATTGGCGATTCTGTCAATGTAAAAGTGTCTGTTCAGGATGCCTTTAATTTCGGGCAATATGGTAGCCCGCTTCCAATTATGGCGGCGGATGTAGAAATTGGAGGCTTTGACGAATATACACTCAGCATGTTTTCCGTTACAGCAGACAATGACGAAAATATTTTTGTTTCGACGGGTACGGAAGTTCGTATGATTGCTCCAGACAGCATAACAACAAATTCTTTGCATAATTCGACCATATTTTCTGGCATTAGTAGCATGAAAATGGGTCCCGATGGATATATCTATTTTATTCAAGCGACGGCACTTTCTCGATTTACACCATTGGGAGTCAGTGAGAGTCTTTGGTTTAAAATTTTGGCTAAAGGAGCAACCGATCTAGATTTTGCGTCTGCTAATGAGCTATATATTTCCACTCGATCAAGTGGGTCTCCTTCTTTTGCAGATATTTATCTGTTTAAAATGGATACAGGGACCTATACGGCATTCCCACTTTTTGAAAATATGCATACGACGTCTATCCGAGTCTATGATGGTGCTTTATATGTTGCAACAAATTATATCGGAACCGATTCTTTAGCGTATAAAAATGCCGTATGGAAATGTACGATTCTCGGCGATAGTCTTTCAAGTCCAGAGCTATATGCTAATTTTGATGACTACGATGCGAGTGGAGATACAAAAATATCCGCTATTACTTTTTCAGAAATTGGTGTATTGTATATTGGGACAACTTCGGGTCCAGCATTATTGAAATATGAAAACGGTAACTATATAACAGTTTATAACGACATTCTTACGGGGCCAACGAAGTCCTTTGTTTGGGGGAATGGGACCTATTTATACATGGTACGTTTGGCTTCTGCGAATGGAACGCAAAGGGTCGTGAGAGTCGATTTAAGAGAAGAAGGTGCACTTTACTTCGGGCGTTAGGGAAAATAATGTAATGAATAATAGGTGCATTTTACATAAAAATATTTAAAATGAATGGTCTCAGAAATAAATCTGGAGATTAATAAGGAGAAGTCAAATGAAAAAAATGTTACTCGTAGTCCTAGCATTGGTTCTTTCAGTAAGTATGACCTTTGCTGGATGGGAATTTGATCACGTTTTTGCAGCATATGATCTACCTGTAAGTGATAGTTATGGTATGCATGGTGTTGCAGTTGATGGTGCCGGAAATGTATGGTATTCCATGTACAATTATTCAACGGCTGATTTATACGCAGCCAATGGTGATACTATTGCTGTGTACGAAGTTTTTGCTACGCAACCTGATGGAACACCTTTATCGTTTTCACCTATTAACGTCTTAGATTTCAATGGTACACTTGATACTTTAGTGAGTTCATGTCGCGGTATGGAAACAGCTGATGACGGTAATATCCTTTACTCTGTTGGTGGAAAAATGTATAAAATTAATGCAACAACGGGTGCAGGAATAGCTATGTATGATTTTCCTGGCGTTACTGGTTCATTAACATGTCCAGCAGTTGCTGCCAATGGTGACATCTATTTAGGTACCGTTGGACAAGGTAATCCTGTTAAAATCTTGAACTCGGATTTAACCGAAAAAGCTGACGCAATCGCATCATTTTCGGGTGCTTACACGAGATCGGTTGCTGTGAGTGCTGACGGAACAGATCTATATTTTGGTTCAACATGGAACGGTATTGGTATTCGTCATTTTCATAGTGACATACCAGGCGTTTTACCATATGATTCTGCTAGCACCATAGGTGGATGGCAAGTTGATGACACAACTTTTCAATCATTGTGGCCAGAAGCCGTTGATCTAGGACCTGACGGCAATTTGTATGCTGCCAATACACAAATTGCTTTTACAAATGATGTTGATCATGGTTCACTCTATTGGGTATATGGTACGGACGGTACTGAAAAATACTCTTTTGGTACTGCAGAAGGTGATTCAACTGCAGGTGGTATGTACAATGGACGTGGTTGTGCTTGGTCTGCAGATGGAAACACAATGTATGTAGCAGATTTTGGCTACAATTGTCTTACGGTTTGGACATCAACTCCTGACGCTATCGATAGTCCTGTTTCAATTCCTAGTGCTTTTGAATTAAATCAAAACTATCCAAACCCATTCAACCCAAATACAAACATTCCTTTTACGCTTGAAGAAGAAGGAATGGTTAAGTTGATAGTTTATGACGTAGTTGGACGTGAAGTAGCAACTCTAGTTAATGAAAATATGACTTCAGGTACGCATGTTGTTTCTTTTAGTGGTGCTGATTTAAGCGCCGGTATGTATATTTACAAAATTTCATTTAATGGTGAAGTTTCTGCAAAGAACATGCTTCTTATTAAATAATACTTTTCTTCAGTATTGTTTGAAAAAAGTCCTGCTGTCGCAGGACTTTTTTTGTTTTTAGCAAGGTGATATACCCACTTTTGAACACATCCGTTTCGACTATATTAAGCTGAAAAAAACGAGGAAAACATGCATCGCTTAATTTTAATATTCATCACAATTACTATGCTAATAAGCACCGTCGTAGGGCAAACGAACAATACGGAATTTCGTGCTACGTGGGTTATAACGTGGGAACACATAAATAGATATGATAGCGTTGAAGAAAACATGGCTCGCATTCGTCAAATTATGGATAATCACGTGGCAGCAAATATGAACGCTGTTTTATGGCAAGCCAGGCAAAGTGGTACGGCTTACTATTCATCCAGTTATGAACCTTGGGGATATTACGCTGGCGAAGTATATCCTGGTTATGATCCACTCGAATATGCGATTGGACAAGCGCACTTGAGAGGTTTAGAATTACATGCTTGGGTCAATGCGTTTCAAGCCGCATCAACTTCTGTTGGTACACCCTCTTATGAGCACCCAGAATGGGTGTGTCGCGACCAATCAGGGATAGCAATGCCATCCTATAGAGCTCTTTCACCCGGGTTGCCTGAAGTCAGGAATTATCTTAAGAATGTCGTTATGGAAATTGTAAATAATTACGATGTGGATGGTATTCATTTGGACTATGTTCGATGGAACGAATATGACAATTTACTTTCAAGTCGCGAAGAAATATCAGAAGTAGAACAAATTAGGAAGCTCGATGGTGATATTTCCCAAGATGATCTCGATGCATTATTAAACCCTCAAAGTGGGCGTTATTTATACGATGTAAACCATCCATATAACAGTGGAGTGCCATCAGGTTTTTCGAGCTGGGAAGATTGGTGGAGAAGCTCTGTAACGTCATTTGTCGAATCCGTCCACGACTCAATTCAAGTTGTAAAACCTCATGTTAGATTATCAGCTGCTGCTTTAGGAAAATACAATTGGAGTGGTTGGAACGGCTATAATGTCGTTTATCAGGACGCCGCGCTTTGGTTTAATGAGGGATATATTGACCAACTTACACCCATGCATTATCATTGGACAACGTCGAGTGGTTTTTATGGAATGTTGGAGGGAGATTGTCCGAATTGCTGGAGTCAATTTATTCAACCCGGTATTGCTGCTGGACGACTTTTTTCCGTTGGACCCGGTTCTTACATATTGGCTGAGAATAATGTTTGGAGCCGACATTCTTCCATTGTTAATAGTTCTCGTACTGTTTCTTGGGTCGATGGTTTTCAGTTCTTTTCGTATGGAAGTTGGCAGGATTATCAATATTGGCCCATTGCAGGAGAATCATTTTTTGATCAAAAAACTAAAATTCGTCCAATAAATAATAACTCAACACCTCCGATGCAACCCGCTCTAAGTATTAATCAAATTAATAGTTTAGAATATTTTATTACACTTACACCGAACGATACCGAGATGGCAAATATGTGGAACATTTTGTATCGATCCACTGATGCCAATGGGACAACCGAAAATTCGGAAGTTTATGGCGTTTATTTTGGATATGAGCCAATTGTTGTAAATGAATCGTTTGACGGCACTCAAGATCATAATGATAGTTACTACTATTTTGCATCAACAGCGAATCGATATTGGAATGAATCAATTGTATCAAATACGAGTGCATCAGCGCCTCTCATTTCGTATCCACCTGTTGTTACGAGTACTTTGCCTCAAAATGATGCAATTGTGAGTGTTAATTCACCTATCGAAATTCAATTTTCTAAAACGATGAGTACGGTAATTCCTGATGGAGCCATCACAATTACACCACTCATTACAGACCAATCTTACACGTGGAACGCCACTCAAAAAATACTCCAAATTCATCATTCACAACATCTTAACTTCAATGAAATATATACAATTCTCATAAATGAAAGTTTGGCCGATATTAATGGTCGAAGTTTTGATGGAGATGGTGATGGTTTGGAAGGTGGTAGCTATAGCTTTAGTTTTTCAACGATGAGTGAGGATATTAGCGGCCCAATCATTATCCAATCCGTACCACCTTTAGATGGTAGCGAAGAATCATTTTTTAACGATGGCGTTTTTACGCTTGTTTTTGATGAACTTGTTGATCACGCTTCGATTAATTTAGATAATATTTCCGTTGATAACAATCAAATGACAAATTTTCAATTACTCAAAGTTGACATGAATAATCAAACTATCGTGTCATTTAAGCAGTATGATCCAATTAACCCAGGCAATTCATATCTGTCAATTTATCCTGCCATTGCGGACACGCTAGGCAACGTAATGACAGAAACTCTCTTAATACCCTTTACGGTTTCAGAATATGGCCTTGGAACGACAACATTAATTGATGCATTTTTATCGTCGGGGAACTGGTGGGATCCCGAGGGGAGTGGATCTACTATTGGAACCATCGGAGGCGAAACAGTTTTTGGATATTCCAATAGTATTTATATCCCTGCATCTTCACCTTATCCATCGGGTTTAAAATCATCCTATATCAATTATTCATGGGATACTTCAGCATCGACTCATTTATTACGTGAGTACCTTTCAGGCGGTGCTCCAAGAAATATCCTTTTTAATGCAACCCAAACGCTTCAATGTTATGTATTTGGCGATGGTTCGAACAATAAATTTAGATTCGCCATTGATGAAGGTGATGGATTTAGCTGGCCTGGTCATGAAGTGTCCACTTGGTTTGATATTAATTGGGTCGGATGGAAATTGATTGAGTGGGATTTATCTGATCCGACCCAAGTTGGTAATTGGATTGGAAACGGTATTTTGGATGCCACCGACTACCGTTTTGATAGTTTTCAAATGACGTGGAATGGTGAAACAAATGCGACCTCAGGTCGAATATATTTAGATGAACTAAGAGTTGTTTCAAAAGTTTCGCTATTGAATGTCGGTGACAAAGAACCCATTGCCATAGAGGCATTTTCCCTCGGCAACCCCTATCCGAATCCCTTTAATGCAAGCATTCGCATCCCTTTCTACTTGCCTTCAAATGGCCCTGTCAGTCTTCGGATAATTGATCCAATCGGTCGAGAAATTGATGACATACAAAATGGATATCAAAATGCTGGAGATCATGAAGTAGTATGGAATGCTGCCAATCTATCATCTGGCGTTTACTTTGTGGTTGCGCAATACGGAAATGTGACTTCGACCAAACGCATCTTAATGATAAAATAAAAGAATTGATAATCGTGCAAAATATTTGATATTGAATGCAATGAGTTATCAAGTAATCATACTTAAATAGAAAAAAAAGGAGTCTATTTATGAAGAAAATGTTACCCTTATTACTAGTTTTGGCCACAGTTGTAACGGCACAAAACTTAGGGACAATTGGTTATGTTCACTATGATATTGGTGATACAACCTCAGCTTTCTTTGGTGAAAGTGGTTCCAGAGGATTAACGGCTGGATCTGACTTAGACAATGATGGAAAGCAAGAAGTCTTTATGGCTAGCTATACACATGGTGGAATGGTTTCAGCTTTTGAAATGACCAGTGAAGGTATGATGGAATTAGTGTGGTTTTCAGATACGACAGCCGCAAGCGCTACTACATATTCTTCGGGTACGAGAATGGTTCAAACCGGCGATTTAGACGGTGATGGCAATGGCGAAATTATCTTTTTCCGTGGTCGTTATTCATCTGACCCAAATCGTGGTTTGTGGATTTACGAAGCTAACGGTTCTGACAATGGTTACGATTTAGCCTACCATAATGATTTATATACACTGAGTGGTGATACCATTTCTCAAGTACTCGTAGAGTATTTTGAAGTTGCTGACATTGATGGCGACGGTACTCAAGAGTTAGTATTCGCTAGCAACGGTCCTTCATGGGGCGCAAACAGATCTGAAGATATGTTTGTAGTCCTTTCATTTGATGGTCCATTTGACGATCCCTTCACTTCTTTAGTGGAAGAATATCATGTTTCTGCTCGCGAAGCTTCAGGCTTAGGTGGCGGATCTGCTATCAATGTTGCCGTTTGTGATATTGATGGAGACGGATTTAAAGAAGTTTATTGCCATGCTTGGAATAGTCACAACAACTTCTTTTTTGAAGCTACTGGACCAGATAGCTACACATTAGGCGACACGACATCTGTACAAATTTCCGCTGGTGTTGGTGACCATGTTAGTTTGATGAATGCAGCTGTTGCTGATTTAGATGCTAACGGTCAAGACGAAATTTATTTGACAAATTATTATACTGGTGATATCTACAGAATCGCTGATCTCGATGGTGAAGCGACGACGTTTACTAATGACGAAGTCGATACACTCGCTTTAGCCGTTGGTGCAGCATTTGGTGCTGTAGCAGGTGATATCAACAACGACGGTACCGATGAAGTTTATTTTGGCGGTAGCGTTGGTTCTAATGGTGACCTTATTCAATGGGATGGCTTTTCAACATCACATTGGAATACGGATACTTTAGCACGCGGTTTTGTTTCTAAAATGGCAGTTGCTGATATTAATGGCAATGGTCTTTTAGAAATAGTATCAGCACATCAAAGTGTGCCTGATAGTATGGAAGTTATTAATGGTACAGATACAACAACTGTTGCTAATCCTAACCATTGGATCGTCCGTATATCAGAAGATTTAGATGGTGTTGATACAGAATATCGCGTTGTAATGCCAGATGATTACAAATTGGCAAATGCTTATCCAAACCCATTTAACCCAACAACAACGATCGAATTTAGCTTACCAATAGCTAAAACAATTTCACTAACTGTTTACAATATGCTAGGACAAGAAGTAGTTCGCTTAATTGATAACTCAAGCTACACAGCTGGTTCTTATAAAGCTAATTGGAACGGTTTAGATGCAAATGGTCGTATGGTTGCGAGCGGTACTTATTTCTATACTTTACAGTATGGAAACTTTAACCAAAGCAAACAAGTTACTTTCTTGAAGTAATTTCGATTCATTTATAATTAAAGGGTCGTTCATTTGATTATGAAGGGCCCTTTTTTTTTCTTAAAATAATTTGAATTAGATGCTGACTTAATTTGCCGAATTATGAATAATTCTTATTTTCTCCCTACATGGGATGTCAATTTAAAAATGGGTGGGGCTTATGAAATCAAGATATGCTAAATGGTTCATTATATTTCTTTCAGTTATTTCACTTTTTGATTGTGCAGTATTTACAAAATATGGACAGCTTGGCTCACAAGGTGAAAAAGCCTACAAAAGTGGAAGCTACGATTCTGCTGTTCAATTTGCGGTTCAATCATTAATCATTAAACCCGATTATGTAAAAAGCCAAATATTGATTCAAAATGCATTCACAATGTCCATTAAAACACATAATAAAAATATCAAAGTAGCTTTGGAAAAAGAAGAAAAGTTTTATTGGGATACCGTCGTGCAAGAATATTCAGAAATTCATCAACTCAATGAATCTGTTGCCATGCTTCCTGTACTAAGACATCCTAAAACAGGTAAAGAAATCAAACTAAAAATTGTAAGTATTACCGATAAATTAGATATTGCCAAGAAAAACGCAGCAGAAGTGCACTATTTTGAGGGCAAAACGCTTAGTATTAATAATGCTAATCCAGACGTCGCTAAGCAAGCGGCCAAGCAGTTTACGTCGGCTATGTCCTATGTACCTGATTATAAAGATTCACAAAAACTTTATGATGAAAATCGTAAGGCTGGCATTAAGCGCATTGCAGTCATTCCCTTCGAAAACAAGAGTGGTATCTCCAAGTTTGGTGCCATCTCTGAGAGTATAGCGGATGATGTCATTGCAAAAGTGATGAGTGATGAAAGCGCAACCGAATTTCTAGAGATTATTTCGAGAGACGAAATCGATGCAATATTACAGGAACAAGAATTTGCATTAACGGGACTTGTCAATGAGGAATCAGCCGTAGAATTAGGGCAATTACTGGGCGTTCATGAAATATTGACGGGGAAAATTACTCAAATTATTATTACACCAGAGCGAACGACGGATAAAACTATGGAAGAAAAAGACAAAATAGTTGTGAGTACCAAAACTGTCACAAACAAGGATGGCAAAAAGAAAAAAGAAAAAGTTTATAAAGACGTAAAAGCCTATATAAAAGTATTTAAACGTACGAGTAGTGCATCAATCAGAGGTTCCTATAAAGTTATTTCAGTTAAAACTGGAAAATTAATTCGTACAGAATCGTTTCAAGGTGATGCTGAATTTTCTCACTCATGGGCGACATACAAAGGTGATGTCGAAGCCTTAAGCTATAGTTCGAAAAAGCTCGTTCGAGAAGAAGAAAAATTTGCGCCTGTTGCCGGAGAGCTTGTTAATGAGGCATCAAAAGACCTTGCTGGAAAACTTGCAGCTGAAGTCATAAGATACGCCCGATAAAAATTTAGGATGCAATTGGAAAAAAATCAACAATCGATAGAAGAAGTTCAACGTCTGGTAATGAAAGCCAAGCTTGCGCAAGAAATATACACAAAATTTAGTCAGCAAAAAATTGATGAGATTGTTTTCGCTGCTGCAGAAGCTGGGTATAAAGCGAGTGAACAACTTGCGCGACTCGCTGTTGATGACACGGGTATGGGGCGATTCGAGGATAAAATAACCAAGAATCAATTTGGGACGCGTTCCGTATGGGAATCCATCCGCGACATAAAAACTATCGGCATTATTGAGCGAAATAGACGAAATCGTACCATATTTATTGCGGAGTCGATGGGCATAGTTGCATCAATTATACCAACGACAAATCCTACATCAACGGCGTTGTACAATATATTAATAGCGATTAAAGGTGGAAATGCTGTTGTCATATCACCCCATCCAAATGCATCGGCTTGCACACAAAAAGCAACTGACATTCTAAGAATTGCAGCTGAAAATGCAGGTGCTCCCGCTGGATTGATTTCTTGCATGACAGTACCTACAATAAAGGGTGCTCAAGCTCTCATGAACCATAAGGACGTAAACGTTATCGTTGCAACCGGCGGCAGCAGTATCGTAAAAGCTGCATATTCTTCTGGTACTCCAGCCTATGGAGTCGGCGCTGGAAACGTCCCATCAATCATTGAAAAAAGTGCCAATGTGGATAAAGCTGTTCGTGATATTATAGCCGGTAAAACCTTTGATAATGGCGTTATTTGCTCCTCTGAGCAAGCCATGATTTATGAATATTCTGTTGAAAAACAGATTCTCCGTACTTTAGAGAAATTACCCGTTTATATCGTCAATGAAGTCGAGAAAAAATTATTAAAAGCCTATATGTTTCATGATGGAAAACTTAATACAAAAGTAGTTGGTCAAGATGCATGGAAAATTGCGAAGGAAGCGGGTTTCAAGGTACCTCATACTATTCGAGCGCTCCTCGTTCCGATTTCAGGAGTAGGACCAAACGAATATTTTTCAAAAGAAAAACTCTCACCAGTTTTAGCAATGATTCGTGCAAATTCCATTGAGCATGCTCTTGAGATGGGAAGAACGATGGTAGAGATGGCCGGTCTGGGTCATACAGCAGCGATTCACACACGAAACGAAGATATCGTTAATCAATTCGCACTAACATTCTCAGCGGGTCGTTTAATTGTCAACTCTTCGTCAGTTCACGGTTCTGTTGGATATACAACAGAGCTTGTACCCGCTTTCACGCTCGGAAGTGGTGCACGATCCGGTTCAATAACGATGGACAATATTTCAGCCAATCATCTCATAAACATTAAAAAGCTTGCCTATGAAACCCATCCTCTTGATAAAACCGGCGACAGACGAAACGCTATCGATAGACCTTTTGAAAGCCGAAAAGGAAATATTTCCCGTATTTTAAATGAAGATTATAAAACTCAGCCCATGTCGTTAAGTATTGATAAAATGGATGAAGTACCTGACGTTAAACCAGAAATCAACGAAATAAAATACGGAAAAAGTGGTTTGAGCGATAGCGATATTCAACGCATCATAAGTGATTTGAATTAGGAAGACCTTGAGTAATTTATTAAACAGATGTTCGATAGGCATCATAGCATTATTTGTTATAATGCCGTCTCTTTTTGGTCAAAAAGTTAACGAAACATCTCTCTTAGATCGAAATGTTTATAGTGAATATACACGACTAAAACTAAGTATTTTGGCTACACCCGATAGCGTATGGCAGGTATGGCGTGGTCAAAAAATGTTAAGTGATGAAGAGGTATTTGCTATTTTAAATATGGGCCAGGACCTTCATAATTTCAATGGTTACAAACAGAATATCAAGGATATCGAATTTAAATCACGCGCGTATAATATAGCAAGTGTCGTTGGTTTTGGCCTCGGAATATTGCTGTATGTATCAAATGATAGTAAAGATTTTATAGGGAAGATTCCTTCTTTGGCTATCATTGCATTGGGAAGCGTCACTTTATTTGAAGGCTTTAAAATACAAAATGATGCAAATAAACAGGCTTATTATTTATATCGCGAGTATGGATATTCGAAAATGAAACGACTTATTGATGCCTATAACGAAGAGATTTATAATCGACTCGCAAAATCAGGTTTACATTTTGATGAATAAACACCTTCTTGTAATATTATTTACTTTTCAAATTGGATTATGTCAGGATCTTATCCATGTTCCGCCAGAATCCTTTATCAAAGAGGTTCCGTATATTTTGGAAGTTATTCCCTATGCTTATGAGAATGAGTTAACGGGAATGGCACTATTTGTTCGTAATAATCATCAAAATTTGTTTCAAGAAATCCCTTTTTTACAAACAGACTACCGATGGACTGCTATACTAGATGCCAGCTTTTTTAGGGGTGACACTTTACAATATTACATTGCAGGACTTTTTGAGAACGGTGAAATAGTTGGAATCCCAGGTAAACAACCTCATTTGACGCCTTATAATATCCCTATAAAATATGCTAAAAATATAAAAGCTAAACCTTTAGATTATTACGAAAATCGAATATTGCGAACGATTGTTACACCGTGGAAAAAAAGTAATCTTCGACCCAATTCATCAAAACATTTAAAAGTCTTTGGCATTCGTGATGCTGAAAGATTTGATGCAATGGGGTATTTGAAAATTGAGGCGAATTATTTGACATCTGTTTCGGATATTTTAGCTTACGCAAATTATGTGGTTCGAAAACAGGGGGGAGATTCTATAAGAATACCTGTAATCGATACTTATACACGAGGGTGGGCTGACCAAAACCCGACTTCGATTATTCGAATTGAAACAGAATACGGAATAGCAAAATAGAATGAAAATAAATAAAGTTGGAGATAAAATATGCCATTAGCGAGTAGAGGCGGACGTTCTCGAGGAGGACGTCAAGAGAATAACGAAATAGTTGAACCCGTTATTGAATCCATAAATTTTGAAGATGAAAATAGCAGATTATCTTATCTTCAACGTCATTTTGATGAACTTCTGTCTGGAATAAATGATAATTATGGTAAAGAACTCATGGAAGAACTCATGAGCCGATTGGAAAAAACAGTTGAAGAATACCATCATCAAATGACGGTTCTCCTTAAAGAACTAAAAACGGGCGAAATTCGTAATTTTTATGAAGAGGAAGAAGAAACGGTACAAAACTCTGATGTTGAAACGGAAACAGATCAGGATCTCACAGCTGAAATGGAAGAACAGATTATTAAGCGAATGCAACAAAGGTCTAAAAAATAATGAAAGGCGCAAAGAAATCAGCTTCTATTCGAGTGGATGAGATGCAACGAAATAATGAAGTATTGGAACGAATTGAAAAAAACTTTAAGCGCTATGAAGACATCATTAATACATTATCTGAAGAATTAAAATCTAAAGACAAGATGTCGCCGACTTCTGATACCGTCCAATGGGAAGAGGCACTTAAAGCGATTACGGATCGTGTAGGCGATTTGGAAAAGTCCGTTATAAAACTTATTAAATACGCGCATCATCACGACGAAAAGTAATTTATGAGCAAAATGAAAGATATTGCATTAATTGTTAAACGTTTTGAAGATGAATTACGACGCCAATTAAAGCATTCTCGTTCAGGCCTTTTTAAAGATAGTTCTGAGCACTTTTACGTAAAAGGAAATGTGCAATTAGGTATGAAATATAATGAAGATGTCATTGGGACTTTTGCAGACGAAAAAGATTTAGATCTTTATTTCAAACTCTACTTAGGTGAATCATAATAGTATTGATTGATTTTAAATTATTCTATTAACAACTATTATTTATTAATTCATAACAACATTAATATTTCTATAAATAATAAATTAACAATAAATGGTGAGATATTTGCATTGTTGTCAAACATGAAAAATTTGCAAAACCAATTTAAAGGAGACTATCGATGAATCTTTCTAATAGTAGAGTAAAAGTTCCCCAAGCGGTGAATGAACGCATATTAAACTACAAACCAGGTTCGCCTGAAAGATTTGAACTACAAGCAAAAATAATTGAATTAAAAAATAAAATGATTGAAATTCCCTTAATAATTGGTGGTGAAGAGATTAAAACAGGAGACTTGGGTTCTTGCGTAATGCCGAGCAATCACAAGCATGTTTTGGCGAAATACCACCAGGCGGGCGCTAAAGAAATTCAAATGGCTATTGATGCCTCTCAAGTAGCATGGGTGAAATGGTCAAAAATGCCGTGGGAATCTCGAGGAGCGATTTTTAAAAAAATGGCCGAATTATTAAGTGGAAAATGGAGAGCTTGCTTAAACGCAGCTACGATGCTTGGACAAGGTAAAAATGCGTATCAAGCCGAAATTGATGCAGCTTGTGAACTCATCGATTTTTATAATTTTAATGTTCAGTTTATGGCAGAACTCTATGATCAACAGCCTTTACATTCACCAAAAGGGATGTGGAATGTTTCGACTCATCGTCCTCTAGAAGGATTTATTTTTGCAGTAACGCCATTTAATTTTACTTCCATAGCTGGAAATTTACCCACATCTCCTGCATTGATGGGGAATACTGTTTTATGGAAACCTGCCTCATCGTCCGTTTATGCAGGATATTTTCTTATGGAATTATTCAAAGAAGCCGGGCTCCCTGACGGCGTCATTAATTTTATACCGGGTCGCGGTTCAGTTGTTGGCCCAATGGTTATGGATAATGAGAATTTCGCTGGTGTACATTTTACAGGGTCGACACCTGTTTTTCAGTCTATGTGGAAAACCATTGGTAATAATATTGGTAAGTACAAAACATATCCTCGTATCGTGGGAGAAACGGGTGGCAAAGATTTTATTTTTGTACATGAATCAGCTGATGTAGAGGCTGTATCGACGGCAATGGTTCGTGGAGCTTTTGAGTTCCAGGGTCAAAAGTGTTCCGCTGCTAGTCGTGTATATATTCCTCAGTCTATGTGGTCCGAGTTAAAAGAAATATATGTTGCGACGGTTAAGACGATTAAAGTAGGGGACGTTGACAATTTCGAAAATTTTATGGGTCCAGTGATTGATAGAGCTGCATTCAATGATATTACTGGATATATCGATTATGCTAAAAATGCGACGGATGCCGAAATCATTACGGGTGGGAACTATGACGATTCGGTGGGTTATTTTATTGAGCCCACAACAATTGTCACAACGAATCCTAAATTTAAAACGATGGAAGAAGAAATATTTGGACCCGTGTTAACAATTTATGTTTACGATTCAAGCTATGAGGATGCTTTAAAACTTTGTAACGAAACCGGAATCTATGCATTAACAGGCGCTGTTTTTGCGAAAGATAGAGACGCCATAAATACAGCCATGGACATTTTGGAACACGCGGCGGGAAATTTCTATATTAATGACAAACCTACGGGTGCAGTCGTTGGACTACAACCTTTTGGGGGAAGTCGTGCTTCGGGAACAAATGATAAAGCTGGCTCAATCTTTAACCTTATACGATGGGTGAGTCAACGTACTGTTAAAGAAACATTCGTGCCACCGACTGACTATCGATATCCTTTTATGGAAAAAGATTAATTGGCAATAGGTAGCCCATCCATAGGAAAACAGTTATGATAGAGCATCAACAGTTTGGTTTACTAAACGCAATTACATTTACGTGTGATGTTCCAGAACGGACGATTATTCTTTTTCACGGCTATGGTAGCAACGAAAAAGATTTATTCTCTTTAAGATCAGATTTATTAAAGAATGCCAATTATATTTGTTTTAGAGCGCCTATTGCACTGCCATGGGGAGGATATGCTTGGTTTTCATTAGAACAACATGGGAATGGTGAAATTAGTTTTAATGATGACGAAATGAGGGCAAGTGTTGTGAAAGTAAGTAATGCAATGCTGGCAGTATCGCAATCGCATTTACTAAAAGGTGATGTCATAATCGGAGGCTTCAGTCAAGGTGTAACAATGGCTCAAATTGAAGCTGTTTTGACTCCATCTAAATATAGAGGTCTATTGTTTTTAAGTGGTCGATATCCTGATAAATTAAACGAACTAAATGCCGACCTTTCTAAAATGAACCATTGGAAAATATTCATTGGTCATGGAATAAACGATACTGTATTGCCGATCGGAAACGGTCGTAAACTCAATACAGAATGGCAAAAGACGCCTGCCGAAGTGGAATATCATGAATATGAAATGGAACATTCGATACATCCAATTGAAATTCGGCATATCAATGAATGGATGGATAAACTGTAATTCCAAATACAAATGATAATTAAAAAGCCCCTAGCGGGGCTTTTTAATTATGAGGAGAGAAAGGGATTCGAACCCCCGATACCCGCGAAGGTATGCCGCATTTCGAATGCGGTGCATTCAACCGAACTCTGCCATCTCTCCATCAAAAATCACTGAACAATATATGTGGAATGAATCCGTCAGCAATACTATTAGCTCTAAGATTGCTTTCTT
>CALBFA010000049.1 GCA_937888365.1 uncultured Fidelibacterota bacterium
GGCAACGACTTTTTTTCAAAATCAATAGGGTTACATTAATTTTGAGTCAATGCGCTCGGTGAATCGCGTGGCTTTTAGATGAAACTTTCTGATATAATTATTTAATTTCCGTTTATCTTGGACGCTATGAATTCGACCTCAAAATCATTAACTCCTCCTTTGGCAGAAAGAGTTCGTCCTAAAACGATTGATGCCTTTTTTGGACAGCACCATATTGTCTCAAAAAATACACTTCTCCACGCGACACTTTCGGGTGGTCAATTATTTTCCCTCATTTTTTGGGGACCTCCAGGATGTGGAAAAACCAGTTTGGCCCGTTTGGTGGCGCGCTCTTTTGATATTGATTTGCATGAAATTTCAGCTGTTTCGTCTGGCGTAAAAGATTTACGATTCATTATTGATGTCGCTAAAGAGAATCGCGCTAAAAATAAAGCGACCCTTCTTTTTATCGATGAGATTCATCGCTTTAACAAATCACAACAAGATGCTTTGCTGCATGCCGTCGAAGAAGGTCTGATTCACCTATTCGGCGCTACGACTGAAAATCCGAGCTTCGAGATTATTTCCCCGCTTCTGAGTCGTTGCCGCGTGCTCAAACTCGAAGCCCTCTCTAATGAGGCATTGTCTAAAATTTTGCGACAAGCGATTCAAGATGACATTCTTCTCTCGGCTCAAAATATTGAACTCAGTCCTGAAATGGAGTCCTTTCTCATCGAGCTATCAGGTGGAGATGCACGAAAGCTCCTTAATGGATTTGAAGCCTCAATACAATTGGCAATGGCGCAAAATATTGACCCTATAAAAATCGACGAAACACACATCAAAGAAGCGTTTCAGAAGAAAAATATTTTATATGATAAAGCTGGTGATTATCACTACGACGCCATTTCTGCGTTTATCAAAAGTGTGCGAGGGAGCGACCCCGATGCGGCGCTTTATTGGCTAGCCGTTATGCTAGAAGGCGGTGAAGATGGATTATTTATTGCCCGACGTCTTATTATTTCAGCATCAGAAGATATAGGAAACGCCGACCCCCAAGCGCTAATCATGGCCACGAGTGCCTATCAAGCCGTACATTCTATCGGGATGCCTGAAGCGACGATAGTCTTGGCTCAAGTGACGACATATTTGGCATCAACTTCTAAAAGTAATAAAAGTTATGAAGGCATTCGAAAAGCACAACAAGCCGTTCGAGAGGGTTCTGCGCCGAATGTGCCGTTGCATTTGCGAAATGCATCCACAAAACTTATGAAAGCGCAAGGTTATGGGAAAGGATATGAATATCCACACAACCAACCGAATCATTTCGTTTCTCAAAATTATTTCCCTGACAAGATGTCACCCATAAAATTTTATGCCCCCTCTCAAGAGGGTTTGGAGCAGCACATTTATAAACGCCTTGTAAAACTTTGGCCCAATCGGTATCAATAAACGCCAACTATTGTGATTCGTATAAATATCCAACACTATTTCACCCGATTTTTTCAATGCCAAGACACTATTCTATAAAGGTTTTTGAGTTTCTATTTTGACATTTTTTAGACAGACAAAATCACTTTTAAAACTGTTCATAATCTTCCTTCTGAGCAGCACTCTCCTACTTTCTAAAGGGACTAAAACCGAACTTATCCACGCAAATCGGCTTGAAAGCTATAAAGAAGGTGACAAACTTTTTCGCAGACTTGTTGGCGATGTCAAACTTAAAAGAGACGGCGTTATCTTAACTTGCGAAAGTGCCGAATCGCTGGAAGAAGAAGACATCACGTGGCTTTATGGCAATGTTCGTATCACGCTAGAAGAAGGGACCATTTCTGGGTATCGTGCCAAACTTGATGGGAAAAAAGAGGAAATTTCCCTCATCGGTCATGCGCAATATTTGCATAATATGCAAATTTTACGAAGCGAAGAACTTATCTACCATTTAGATTCAAAAACTGCCATTGCCTTTGGCAATCCGTTTATCCAGGACAGTACACGCATTATTCAGGCTGATACGTTGACGTACTCCGAAAAAGAACAAATGGGGCGCGGATTTCACAATATCCGAATCATGAACGATGATAAAACGATGATTATTAAAGGTGATCAATTTCAGTATTTTGTCAAGGAAGACTCTATTTTGGTTTCAAATTCTGCTCAGCTTATGCAATTCGGGGATACGGATACAACCTTTGTTTTAATAGCTGACAGTCTCTCTATTACGGATAAGCATTTTCTTGCGTGGGACAATGTTCACATTCATCAAAATGATGTCACCGGCCAATGTGATGTCTTTGACTATCTTCCAGACGACAGTTTAGCAGTGATGAAGGGCAGCCCATTTTTAGGCGGAACCTATTATCAGCTTTCGGGTGAATTTATTGAACTACGCTTGGCAAAGGATCAAATCGAATCGGTTTTTATTCCTTCCAAACCGCAATTTTATCAGGAGAAAACATATCTCGATACTACTTTTGCTGATAAAATTACAGGACAAAAAATGGCGATTGCATTTGAAGAAGGCTTTGCAAAAGAAATCACCGTTCTTAAAATGGCAACTTCCGTTTATCACATCATAGAAGATAGCACATATCAAGGACGCAATACCGTTTCGGGAGATACATTAAGTATCTTTATTGAAAATGACGAACCTGAGAAAATCTATGTCTATGGTGGAGCACAGGGGACGTTCAAGCCATCGGGGGAAACAGATTTAGATTCTGATATTATTTATAAAGGCAATTTTATTGGTTTTTCAAATGCAGGAAAGTTAAGTGCAATTTCTGATGAGGCTTCCATCAAATACGGAAATATGACATTGAGTGCTGGAAATATTGAAATTTTTTGGCAAGAAAAACTCCTTCGAGCGCGACCCATTTTGGACAGCCTCCATTCCCAATCCCCCATATTAGAGCAAAAAAATCAAGACCCTTTTTATGGGGACGAAATGCTCTATGATTTATCAACGCGGCGGGGAAAAGTGACAGGTGGGAGAACAAAATCTGGCGGTGGATTCTATCAAGGAGAAGATATTGTGCGTGTCAATGAAGATGTCTATCACGTTCAAGACGGTATTTTTACAACCTGCGACTTGCCTGACCATCAGCATTTTTATTTCGAGAGTAAGAAGATGAAAATCATAAAAGAGAAAGTCATCATTTCTCAGCCTTTGGTTTTGGTAATCGCTGACGTCCCTGTTATGGCCTTACCCTTTGGAATATTTCCTCAAAAATCAGGGCGAGGGTCGGGTATTTTGCTTCCCTCTTTTGAGTATAATACGGCCCAAGGACATTCTTTAAGAGGTCTAGGATATTACTGGGGAATTAACGATTATGTGGATTTCGTCATGGAACTGGACTTTTTTGATGCCTGGCCCTATCGTGATTCTAATGGTGTTCAACAATACAAATCCTCTTTTCAATATCGCCCTGCAATCCGTTATAAAAAGCTGTATCGATTAAATGGCTATATTAACGCCTCTCTTGTACCCGATTTTTCTTCAGGGGAAAATAATTTTAGATGGCGTGTTAAATTTAATCATAGCCAAACGATAACACCTGATTTTTCAATAAATGGCGGGGGTACGCTTTCGGGTGATGCCTCTTTTGCTCAGGATTTTGATAGTGAACAACAGAATCGATTAGACAAAAAACTAACGGCTAATATGACCGCCAGTAAACGATTTGAAAAAGGTAGTTTAAGCATCGGTGCAACGTACAATGAAGATCTCCAAGCGGGTCAACGTGCTCTTGTAACACCTGATCTCGTTAACCAACGATTAGCGGGTCCACAAATTACACTCCCAAGTATTGGCGTTAATCATGACGCTATCCAGTTATTTCCAAAAGCGAAAAAAGGGAATTGGGTATCAAATTTAAAAATGACCTATGGTTCCAGCGCCTATGCAAAAAAATCGACAAGTTATTTATCAAAACTGGATAGTAATGACAGTCTTTATTGGGAGGCTATTGTTAAGGATAAACACCTCATTACACATAATTCAGGCATTAGCACTTCTGGAACAGTTTTAAAATACCTTACTGTTTCGGCCAATATTACCGGGAATGAGAAATGGGTTTTTAAAGCCGATCTTCCAGAGATGAATGAAGATGGATTTGCTCAAATTGATACATCAGGTGATCTCATTTTTTCAGAACAAAATCAATTTTTACGTCGCGCTACCTTTTCCACAAGCTCCTCTTTATCGACAAAACTGTATGGTCTTTTCCCTGTTAATATCGGAAACTTAATGGCGATACGACATGTATTTACACCGCGGATTTCAATAGGATATACGCCTGATTTTTCATCAGATTTTTGGAATTATATTGACACTTATACGGATTCTACACTGACGGAACATAATGTTGATTTGTATTCACGAACGGATATGGGTGCGACACCCAAAAGTGAACAAATGAGTCTTTCGTACGGTGTTACGAATAATATAGATTTGAAAATAACTCAAAATGGTGAGATTAAAAAAACGTCATTCTTTACATTCGCCGCCAGTGGAAGCTACAATTTTTTAGCCGACTCTTTAAAGGCATCAACCATTAGCGGCAATGGATTTTTATCGTTATCTGAGAAACTTAAATTGACCTATAATAGCACGTTAGATGTCTATAAAACGGACTCATCAGGTCATCGAATTAATCAGTTTTCGAAACCTCGTGTCACAAAATTAAACTTCGGATTTTCTTTACCCCTAACGATTTCTAAAAATCTTATTTTTACGGTTCCCGATACATCAATTGATGACTCTTCGGCATTACCAGAGACTTCGATGCCGAAACAAAGCAGTCACTTTCTTTTCAAAACGACGATGGGTTTTTCATATTCTATGACACATAGTAATCCTTTTAAAGAATCGAATAAAACACTCCGTATGAACATGAATTCCACCTTAAAACTATCACCTTCATGGACAATCATTCATCGAAGTAGTTTTGATTTACTCACGAAAGAAGTCGTTTCACAAAACATTTCTGTGAACCGAGATCTTCATTGTTGGAAAATGACGTTTAACTGGACACCCTATGGCTCTTATAGTGGTTGGAAGTTTTTAATACAGGTAAAAGCAAGCCAATTAAAAGATTTAAAATTAAGTCATAGTAGTAGAAATACGAGATTTTAAGTTTATTTTTCGGCGAATGGATTTCTTAATTTTAAGGTGTAGCTTTTGAGGGAATTGTGATTATTATTTGCAAACAAAAAAATATTTATAGGATTTTCGTAATTGATACCTGAAACCGTTACTGAATTAAAATCTCACCCTCTCATTTCGCGAAACTTGGCCATCCTTAGAGATAAACACTCTTCAAATTCAATTTTTCGTGATGCCGTTAAAAAATTAAGCTATTTCTTATTTTACGAAAGTTCCCGCGCCCTCAAAACAACTTCCATTTCTGTAGAAACACCACTTATTGAAACAACGGGAATTCAATTCAATCAACATATTTGGCTTTGTCCAATTTGCCGTGCTGGCTTAGGCATGCTTGAGCCGGGTCTTGATCTTTTCCCTGATGCTTCTGTTGGTATGATAGGTCTCTATCGCGACGAAGAAACGTTCGAGCCACAATTCTATTATGAAAAATTACCCGCCTCATTTTCCGAAACTGATTTTTGTTTTTTAATTGATCCTATGCTCGCAACGGGCGGCAGTATTGATGCGAGCCTCGCGTTAATGATTAAACGAGGCGCGAAAAATATTACTTTATTGACCTTAATTTCAGCTCCAGAAGGGTTGAAACTATTGACACATAAATATCCCGATGTTCGGATAGTCACGACAAGCATTGATGAACGTTTAAATAATAATAACTATATATTACCAGGTCTTGGAGATGCGGGGGACCGTTTTTTTAATACCTAGATTTTGATAGAATTTAGGACAAAGTCCTAGATGTGAAAAGGGGAGGCAATCAGTCGGGCGACTGGCCTCCCCCTCTTTTTTTTTCGCTAGTGCAGGAACAGCGAAAAGCTTAGTCGATGTAATCAGATTCCATAAAATCAGCTAAACTAAAGCTATTATTTGGATCTTTATCGAAACTATTTATCTGATCAAGAACGCGTTTTTGGGCAAGTTCAACCTGCTTTCTTGGTACAGGCCCTTCACGTCTTTCAAACATCGCTTGTTTCTTTTTGGGTAAATTATCAATGACCCTCGTTTCAAATTCCTCATCTTGCCCTTTTAAGGCCAAAGCAATATCATCTAAATCTAAGTTGTTAAAAATATCCCGTAAGATTTGATCAGGCAATGATGGAATATTATCGAAACTAAAGTGATATTTTTTAACTTCTTTCGCTAATTCAGGAGATTCTTGTGCTAAAAACTCTAAAAATTGCTTCTGCTCTTTAGAATCCATCGTACTTAAAACATCGGCTACAGCAGCCCCACCACCTTCAGAGTATTCGGATTGACTCGGAATCTGTGATGCCTTGTCTTTCATCTCGCCTGCAAACGTAACAATTGCTTCTAGAGGAATCTCTCGGATATAGCCCATTTCTAATAAAATTTCTGTTCGATCTTCGATGGTTTGTCTATTCAAAAGTCCCGTTTGTAATTCTTTCGGTAATTGTGCAATTATGATAGCCATGCTTCGTGGCGCTTCACCTTGAATGAGATAAGCAATTTGAACCTCTGTTAAAGCGCTTAAAAATTCAAAGGGTTGATTCTTCTTTTCATCGGAAGATGGCTTCATTTTCTCAGCCATGAATCCAAAATAGAATTCTTCAAGAACCTGCTTTTTAACTTTGAAAGAAACATTTTTTACATGTTGAGTATGCTGTTGAATCTTTAAAAGTTGCGATTCTTTCAATCCAGAAAATAATTTTGCAGCAAGTCGTGAACCTAAAGTATTGAATAAAATTGCCGTTTTGTCCAATCCGGTCAATTTTTGAAGTTCAGCCATTACTCGCCTCCCTCTGCCTTTTCTTCAGTTTTCTCTGTTGTTGCCGTCTCTTCAGTTTCCGTTGAAGTGCTAGGGTCATCTAACCAGCCTTTGATAATTTTTGAGGCGGAATCTGGACGCCCCACAGACATCGAAACAATGGACTTCGTGATTTCGTCCACTTCAGCTCTAACATCTTCATCAGAGCTCATATCATAGCTATCTCCCCGACTATTATCAAGTGGCAAGGCCGTATTTTGCGCATCAAGCAATGCTTTCATCCTATTTTCAGTTTCTTGAGATGCTCTATCTGCAGCGAGTTGTGCGGCTTCATCAATGTCGTGATCATTTGCGTTTCCATTGTAATCATCCAGATCACGAGGCGCACCTCGCTTATTCAATAGACTCACAATGAGGGCTACGGTGGCAATGATAAGTGCTATAATTCCAAGAATTATCCAAAGAAGATTATTGTCATCTGACGGTGGTTGTAAACTAGAACTTTGAAGTTTTCTAGCTTCGAGTTCGCGTAATTTTTCTTTTAAGTCAACTTGGCTTTTCATGAGACCCGACTGTTCTTCTTCATGTCGTTTCTTTTCTAGCTCAATTCTGAGTCGTTGCTCTTCTTCGATGTCTACTGACGCAAGTTGGTCTTTTAAATCATTGAGTTGACTTGAAAGAGCTACGAGACGTAAACTGTCGGCTTCAATTTTTTGACGCGCTTGTTTTTGACGTTCTACAAACAATTGACGTCTTTCACTCGAAATTCTTTCTTCTTCAGCGTCTCGAATTCGTTTTAACTCTTGTTCTTGTGCATCAATACGACTTTGTTCCAATTTGCGAAGCTTTTTAATTTCCTCTTCAAGTGATAGCTTATTTTCTTGTTCTTGCTTTATCCGAACTTGTTCTCTTTTGAGGCTCGCAATAGTTTCATTCTCTTCATTAACTTTTTGACGCTTTTCAAGAACTGAAATTTTATCAGAAATAGTTTGAAGGATCAGTTTTTCCGTATCAATCTCTTCTTTTTTTGAACCTTGAAAAGGAGCCGTCATGATATTAAGCACATCACCCCTCTCTTGATCAAAATGAGCCGCAATCATAGCAACCGTTCTAACACTTTCAACAGTATTAGGATTGATCTGATCTTCAAGAATGATATTTATGTTAACGCGCTTGACTTCAAATACGGGTACCGTTGACGTTTCTACTTCATGTGATTTAAGTCTTGGTACTGATTTAGGAACGACTTCATTTTTATATTCAATCTTCGCAGTCGTTACGGCTGTTTCAGGGCCCTCTTCAATAATATCTGCTCCAGGATTGAATGTATTATCATTTGTCGTTTTATCAGAAACATCTTCCTGAACCTTTTCGGAAGGGACTTCTTCTTCTACAACTTCAAAACCGGGTTTTTGAAGTCCTGGGAATCCTGGGATATCTGAGGGTATGTAGGTCTGAATTTGCTTTTTCTTCAAAATAGTTGTCGGTAACTCGTTGTTGAATGCTGGCTCAGGATTCGTTTTCTTCTCTGATTTTTTCGCAACGGGTTTAATCGCATCGATATCTTGCACTATTTCTTTTGGCCTTGTGTCTTCTGAAAAAAGATGTTCTTCTTTTGTTGCATATATTGTTTTGTACTGAGTGGTGGGCTTCGTTTCTAAAATGACACTCACGTCAACGATGAAATTGTCATTATCTACGACCTTGAAGATAGCTTCCGAGACACGTTGTTTAACCGTGTTTTCTAACAATATTTTTTGAGAAATAAGGTTCTCCATCGTTCCCGGACGTCCATAAGCCACTAATCCTATTAACAACCCTAAAAGGGTTATTATATAAGGTATGTATTTATTTTTTGGACTTCTCATAGATGACTCCTTATGTATCTCGCATCAATCTTTAATATTAATTTATCCAATCGTCAAAAAGGTAATTTCAACGCGTCTATTTTTTGATCTGCCTGCTTGTGTATCATTTTTAACTTTTGGACGCGTATCACCAAATCCAATCGCTCTAAACTTATCGGGTGAAACCCCTTCGGAATCTAAATATCGAATCACGGAACTTGATCGTGCTGCAGAAAGTTCCCAGTTTGAAGGATATTGCGCCGATCGCATGGGTACATTGTCGGTATGTCCCTCAACAGCAATTGCGTAGGTTGCTTTTCTCATCGTTGGTACCACTTTTATCAAGAAATCTTTTATAGGTTCAGCGAGGATGGCAGAGCCTGTTTGAAAAGCAATATCACTCGCAATACCCAGTGTCACGCCTCTTGAAGTCATTGTAACTTCGACCTGGCTTTCCATATTTTGCTCTTTTACCAGCTTAATGACTTCTTTATTAATCTGAGTGAGGGAAACTTTTTTCTCTTTAATTTTTGAACCTTGATGTTGTCCAAGGGAGTCACCAAATTGTTGTAATTTTACTGGATCGATTGTTGACATCGAAAACAAGAGAACAAAAAATGTCATGAGAAGCGTCATCATATCTCCATATGTCGTGAGCCAATCATCAGCTCCGCCACCCTCTTCGGGCTTTTTCTTGGAAATAACTTTCCTCTTACCAACAGGCATTGTTAGTCTTCTCTTTTCCAATCTTTTGGTGGTAAATAAGAATTCAAATATTCTCTAACTAAAATAGGGTGTTTACGTCTTCTCAGCATGATAATTCCATCAATAATCATATTCTGCTTAATATTCCTTTTTTCGATGCGAGAATTTAATTTTGCCGCCATTGGATTGAAAAACATATTGGCAAGTAGGGCACCATAAAACGTTGTAATTAATGCGACACCCATTGCTTGACCAAGCTTCGCAGCAGGGTCTCCGCCATCATCCGTACCATCACCAGTCGTTCCCATTGCGAATAACATGGCTACCAAACCAACGAGGGTTCCAATCATACCAAATGCAGGTGCAAAGGCTCCCATTGTTTTAAACACGCTTGACTCAGCAGATTCGCGCGCTTCACGGTTTTCAACCCGCGTTGCTAAAATTTCCTGGATACTCTCTTCATCTAAACCGTCGACAATCATTTGTACACCGTCTCGAAGGAAGGGGTCCTTAATTCCAGAGAGTGCGCCTTCTAATTCTGCAGAACCTTTGCGTGCAGTGTCTGACAATTCAACAATGTCTTCTAGAGTATTTTTGTTAGAATCCTTTTCGCTGGAAAAAACAGCTCGAATGTTTTTAAAAAGAGCCAAAACATCTCTCATTGGATACGCAATCGCAGTAGCAGCGATTGTACCCCCGAGAACAATCATGAGTGATTGTGAATCAACAAAGGTCATGGGGCCGTCAGGCAAGGTTGTTGATACACCAATAATGGCGGTACCAATCAATCCACTCCCGAGTAAAATTCCTATTAATGTGCCAAAATCCATGCTACCGTCCTTTTTTATCCATTTTTAATAGAGAGCGTTTTTCTCAATCTGTTTTCGTTTAAAGCTCGAAGGATATTTCTCACTTCATCATAAGTTGGATCTATTTTAAGGGCTAAATTCCAGTTAATAGTCGCTCTTTCGAGGTCATTCAATTTGTAGTAAATACTACCTCTACGAGCATATGCCAACGCTAAATTTGGATTAAATTCCAAAGCTTGATTAATTTCGATGAGTGCACCATCGTAGTCTTCATTATAAAATAATCGCAACGAACGCGATAAATGTTTTAAAGCCTGATTGATACGAGCATCAGAAACGTGACGCGCTAAATGAAGAGCAGCGACGGAATCCTCTAGAACTTTATTTCGCTGTTCAAGCTGGTCAACCATGCGATTTAAGTGATCTAATTCTGTATGGCTCATCCTCAATGAATCACGAAGGGAGATAATATGCTGCTCTTGAGCCTTATGCCATGACGAATCAATGACCGTTCGCATGGGAAGGCCTTCTTCCGTTACCACACCTTCAACTGAAAGTCGTCGCTTATCTTTATCTGTTGATCGGACTCTTGGTAACAAATAGTCCAATCCAATACTGATTCCTGGTGGATTGTTTGCGTCATCACCAAAAGCCGGTAAATTTTGTAAATTTGAAAGTGCAAAATTAACTTTGTATTCACTGGATATTGGGACTCTCATACCAAGGTTGACGCCTGCTCCGTCCCATTCCATCATAATATCTAAACCACCTCGCTCAGTGAGAATATTTGTATTGACCATGACACCTAAAAATATCCCGACGGTGTTTGAAAGCGCCACAGTCGTAATCGTATCAATAACGCCCGGTGTTACATATTGCGTGTCTAAAGCGGTTTTACCAAAATTGGAACTATAACGCCCTGTCCCTAAACCTAGAAATGTTTTAACAGAGTTTTCGGAAAAACCAGATTCGCGGCTTAACTCAATATAGTAAGATAAATTTTGGACTTGTTGTGAAAGAGTCGAAGTCGATGAGCTCGAAGAAAAAGTAATATCGCTTACACCGATGCCCACAGCCGTCTCGCCATAAGTAACAAGTCGGTCTTGCACATGTAATGCAATTTGAAGCGCTTCTCCCGGTTTAAAACCTTGAACGGCTGATAATCCAGCCCTAAATGTTCGCGTAACGTCTGTTTCTAAAAACAATCCGTATTTCCCAAGCGTTTGTCCAGCAACCGTCGAGCCTTCGTACTGACTTGTAAGACCCACTCTTAATAAGTATGGGTAACTGTACAAACTCGTCGTCGGTACGTTTATCATCGTTCCTGGACGGCTATAACTTAGGCTTGGTTGCCAAGAACCTTGCGCCATAAGATTTGTACTTGCAAGGGCGAGAACAACAAATGAAAGTGTTAATAATTTAGGTAATTTTAGCTTATTCATCGAAGTATGTCCGAATCAGAAATTTTCATTTCGGTTTAGTTTTTTAATATATCGTTGAGCAAGTGGCACATAATCACTCTTTGGATAGCTGCTGACGAGCTCTTCAAAAACTGTCTTTGCATCCGCAAGTCTCTTCTCATGTTCAAATGCTAATCCCATTAACGCCAGAACGTCATCTTTGTAATCACTCGATTGATAGGCCAAGACGGCTTCCAACTCTTCAAGGGCTTTCGCATACATTTCTTTTTCATAATAACAACGCCCAATATAATACTGAGCCTTTGCCTTTAATTCTTCATTTCGGCCATGTTTAATAAGATCACTAAATTTGTCAATTGATGCAAAATATTGCTGACTGTGGAAATTGGACAAACCTGCGCGAAATTGTTTATTTTCATCATAAATAATTTTTACGGGTTCTTTATTTTCAGCTACAAATTCTTTGAGTTTGTCTGTATTTATAGGATCTAATTCTGCAAATTCTTTGTCCAATTTAGTACGGCTTGAATCGGGAATCGAAGCTAGAGCTTCCAATTCAGAATAACGCTTCGTTTCATTATCGAGCTTAAATTTTAATACGCCTAATTCTGTGTCATGGGCTAATCTCAACATTTCAATGACATCATAGAGAGAATCGACGACCTTTTCTTGGGCTTGAAATTTTAAGCGTGTTGTTGAAAGTACGCGTTGAATCTCTTCCATCTGGGTTTCCATGCTTTTCACCAAATTGAGAATCCCATCAAATTCTTTTTTATCGGACAGTCTATTGGTTGAATCTTGCACAAGCGTATCGGGTTTATCAATAATAATGCCCATATCCATCAGAATATTTGCCTCGGGTGTAGAGACAGCAGGTACTTGCGCTAAAAGCGTTGTCGAAATCATTATAATGGCTAAATATTTCATTCCGCTCTACTGAGTTGAAAGATATTCCTTTGCCTGTTTTTCCATTTCGCTATCGGGATATTTCGTCAATAATTGTGTCATCAGCGCTCTCGCTTTAACCTTTTGCCCCGTCATATGATAGGACATGGCAATTTTAAACATAGCATGATCACTTTTATTATTTTCCTCAAAAGTAAACACTTTTTCAAAGGCTTGGATAGCCTTATCATACATTTCCATTGAGTAATAACACTCCCCTATCCAATATTGTGAATTATCAGCAAACTCACCTTTGGGGTCATGCGCAATGAGTTTTTGAAACTCAAGAATCGCTGGATTAAAATTATTTTGGAAATAAAGCGTTAAAGCCGAGCTGTATCTTTGCCGATAATCACTGATGGTTAAAATCGGTAGTTCATCGGTCGTTTTCGTAGTTTGTTTTTGTGTTTTGATGGCTTCAAAGCGAGCTGGAGGGGTCATTTCGTCATCTCTTTTTGCCATCACAGGGGATTGCTTATTTTTTGCCAATGATGCATTTATCGTCGAAACTTTTGCTTGGAGTGAATCTTTTGATTCAACCAAACTATTGACGGTCTCTTTTAAGGCTTCAGTCTCTCTCGAAAGCACATAAATATTGCCACGAAGATTGATAATTTCAGGATCTTTTTCTTTGGGTTCTGATACGTTTGACTTTTGGCTTTCAAGTTCAGCTTTTTTCTCGTATTCGGCTATTTTTTCTTCGTAACGAACAAGCTGAGTATCGAGAACTGTTATTTGAAATTTAAGTTGAGTAATGTCGTCTTGTAAACTTCCAAGACGTACAACTTCATCGGCTAAATCTTTGACTTGGCTTGTTAATTTTTTTTGATTTTCTGCTACAATATCTTTTTGAGGATCCGTCGACGAGCAGGAAACCAATAAAACAAGACCCAAACTAAAAAGAATAATATGTGTTATTTTATTCATGCTCTTCCCACTCTATTGAGTAAGAATATCCAATATAATTTCCGAAAGTTTTAGGAATATAAAGTTCAAATTGACCACTGGCACCAGGGAACAATGACGTGTCCGTTGAGATACCGCTCTTAAAAACATGATGTGTACCTTTAACAAATGCCGTCAATTCTCGTGTTTCACCATTCCAATTCACTCTAAAAAGAAAGTTTACCTTAATAAAATCGCCTCTGCGACCGCCAATATTTTTAACAATTCCTGATAGAATCCTATTGCCACTACGATCCGAGCGCTCTTGGACCGTACCCGAAAGGACACAATTTGCAGCATATTTTTCTGTTTCGGGTTGTGTAAAAGAAGATGGAGCCGATGTAATAATACTGGAACCACCCACGGGAGATTGGAAAACCTGCGTTCGAGGAGCCGTTTCGACAATGTCTGCCTCGCTCATATCAACGGCGACATTATCAATGATTCGTACAACTTGGTCACGTTGAATGGATAGAATCCCGATTAATGTTTTAACCTGAATCACTTCGCTATCTTGGTCAACTATTTCGCCATACATCTTTGTACCATTGCTTAGATGAATTTCTTTGCCATAAGCATTGAGTGGATTCATCCATATATCGCTTTTACTTTGCAGCTCTAATAGTTGTTTACGTGTGTGTTTAAGTTCAGCAGAAAGTCGTTTGAGTTCAAATGTCATTTCTTCCATGAGAAATGCTTTTTTACTTGGGTCTGATAATTCAGTACCCGTCAATGATTCATAAGAGAGCGTCTTTTTATCTGAGTCAAGAGCACTTTTTACATCACGTAAGGTTTCTGTATTATATACAGAATCTTGAGAAGATGCGTATTTAAAATCATCTTTATTTTGTAATGAATCAATGAGCGTCGAATCAGCCCAACTCGCCTCGGGTGTGACCTCTGCGTCTTTTGACCCAGAACATTGCATGAGTAGAAGTACTATAATTGTACTATAGATTAATCGCTTGTAACTTTTCATTTTCGCCTCTTCCTGCAAATCAGCTTTAATGCGGTATTACTCTGTCCCTGCACCGCGGAAAAATATAGACCGAAAAAAAAATGTTGTCAAGGGTTATGAGCTATTTTTTAGGCACTTAGAAGAATGACTTAAGAAATAGCTTTAAGTCATACTATATATTGTGACTTTTCTAAGTCAGAATAGCATATATTGTTAAATAATTGAGAATATTTTCCCCTATTTTCCCAATAATCAATGGTTTGAGAGAAATATTTTCCCATTTTAATATTAAAACATGTCATTAATGCCTAGGCGAGGTCATTCATTTTGATTGATTATTTTGGTTATTTTTTTATTAAACTTTCAGAGTGTTAGCATTAAGAATTTTGAAATTATAAGCGTGACATAAGCGTCTTGCTTGCAATTAAAAATATTGCGCTAATGACTTGAATGTCGCCATTGAGTCTGTGTTTATTTACCATTCTCCTGACGCACCAGATCCACCAGCAGTTCCACCCTCGCCACCAAAACCGTCTGTTGTTTGTGCCGCATCGGCAGAAAAAGTCCCGCCCAATGTTTGAGCGACGATTATAGCTCCTATTGCCTCATAAATAAAGGTAACCGAAGCTAGTTAGAATTCTTCATAGATA
>CALBFA010000050.1 GCA_937888365.1 uncultured Fidelibacterota bacterium
CATTTTGATTCAGGAAAACCTCATAATCACCTGTTGCTGTCATTTCGGATAGGGGGCGAAATTCGTCGGGTTGAATCCAGTTTTCAGGAGCAGCTTCAGGGTTTGAAATGTACCAAGGATCGTGAAATTGAACATCTGGACTATGAAATATTTCTATTTGCTTGATTTCCTCATACATTGCTTTCTGATGAGGGCTAATTGTATGACCTACAACATTAGATAAACCAGTAAAATGTGCCGATTCATCTAAATTCCAATAACGATGCTGAATTGAAGTATTATTATCATATTCAATAGTGGCTTGCTCAATGTTTGCGTCAACTACACTTTGCAATAGATATGAATTTGAAACACCTGATAACAGTGGTTCACCATTTACATTGATAACATTCTCTTCAAGTTCAACAGTACTAAAAAAGCTTGAATATTTAATATTCATCGAGTGTATTGGGTAACTAAAGGGGCTTGATCCATATGAGCTATACTGATTGTACCGATTGTTTCCAACAACAATATCCAAAAGACTATAGGAATCCCAGTCAGTTGTAAAAAATGGAATTGTTGATGACCCTGCATATAGTGCAATGTGAATACCTTGGTACAATTCACTATTGGGAAGCGAAGCTATCTCAGTGCCATGAAACGGTATTGAGATAGTCGTCCGTTCTTCATTATTGTAATCAAACGGTGATTGTTGGATGGTAGTAGAAGCGCTCTTAAATATCAAATCATCACCATCAATGTGATCGAGAACTAATTTTGCAGAAATAGGCATTCCATCACTCATTTCACCAAGTGAAAACACTTCTACTACAGCTTCAAAATTATGTTCATGACCTGGTGGAAAATTCTTATTATTATATCTAACACCATCAACCGAGAAATATGCATCATAAACCCCTAAAGAGCTGGTCAATTCATGATTTGGTGAATACCCATTTAATGCGTTCATCACCCCAAAGACATAGCTATTGCGGTAATCAGGTGCCCACGTTTCATATATCTTATCCGCTGGACCTATTTTATCAAAATATTGTGCTTCTACCCCTTCAAAATAGTCAAACCCATCAAAATAATTTGGGTTTGTAAAGACTGCGTTGTTTTTTAACCTGTTGTACTCAGTGATGTCAATTTTATCAGGATTATCTGCAACAAGTTGATCTGCATCAGAAATATTATATCTCATCATACCAAGCACTGCTTGAAATGCTCCAGCGCTTCCATCGCGCGATTTCGAATATACGGAATTGAATTGCATTTCCCAGACTGTGTCCCAAGAATTATCTCTGTTTTTAATCCACTGAAATAATTGCACAATAAAGTTGGCTCCGTCTACAACTCCGAACTGATCTAATATCGAAAGACCAGTACTCTCAAAACCAATATGATTTGCCATCCATGTTGAAAAACTATTGCCAAAAGAACCATAACCAAAAATTTCTGGATAATACCTATTCCCAAATCTCCATATATCACATTCATTGAAAAAACCAGTAATTGAAATCAAGTCACCTGTTCGATAATCATCTGGTAAATTGTAAGGATTAGTATCAATCCACTGTTGAAGAACTTCATGAAAAAAAACCAGAGCAGGATTTGGCGTTCCAATTACACTCAAGGCATCCCCATCTGCATACACAACAAGCGGCACAGATGGCTCAAGTTGTCCTATTCTAACCCATACACCTTCATCTAGATTGCTAACCACATCAGCAACATTTTGGCAAGCACTCATACCCAGTTGATAGTCATGGTTTGCCTCTACTGCATAGTGGCTTTGTATCCCAGGTATATGACCTAGTCCATCATCGTCAATAATCATATTTAGCTCAGCGAGTCCAGATTGAGCAGTTAACTGAGGTACCCAATAATTATGTGCAATTACATCTTGACTCAAATGTGCAAAGTAACCTGAAGCTAAAGCAATTTTTTGACCACGTGTAATACAGCTTGCAGTATTCTCATAGCCATAGTCTAACCCTGGGGGATCAAGTAGGTTTGCTTGATCCAATAAGTATTGGGCAAACTGAAAAGCATAGCGAAAGTCATGAGTATTTATTCCAAAGGAATAGCTTCCATTAGTGCTACCTGGCCCACTCTCAGGTACATCCGTCAAACTCAAATCATATCTCAACACAAGGGGGGGGTAATAATCGGCCAAACCTTGATACAAATCTTCTAATGCTTTTTTTTGCGTACTCACATACTGCATATCAGGCAAAATGGATCCATATTTAAAATATTCTGGATAGGTTTGCATAATTGTTAAATATGTATTATCGGGATCATTTTCTTCATAGTATTCAATAATTCGGTCATACTGTGCAACATGGACAGCAAGACCATGCCCTTGAACTGCAATTGAGAATAGTGCTAAAATTATAAATTTAGCTAATAGTTTTTTCATTTTTTCTCCTTTGTTCCAAATACAACTGGAGATATCTTGCCGAGACGCCTTATCTCCAGTTGTACTGGTTATTTTGGGGGTTATTGTGGCCCTTTCCCACCCGCCAAGGTTCAAGGAAGGGGCTACTTTGTGAATACCTACATTTCCTTTTTTTATTAATTCTGTCTCGTACCTTTATATACGATAGCTCTGTAACCATGTGTCCAATCGCTTCCCACTGCAACTGCTACATTGTCCTTAATATCTACACTGATTAGCATTGACTCATCATTATTTAGGTCAGCATAATTAAACCAGCTAAATCCATTATAATGCCATAGATTTACATAATCTCCTGCTATCATCAAATCTGCTTTTGAGTTACCAGCAATATCATAGATAAATGCATAACTAAAGTTTAGAAAATTTGTAAAATAATAACTCTCTTCGCTAGTATGCAAATTATAAACGCTTGAATTCGCAGTAATCATTATTTCATCAGAGCTTATGCTGAATACCGAACTTAATAAATTTCTATAAGATACATCAAAAGGAGTAGCTTTTTGGTCTATGATTTTCTGCCATCCAATACTAGACACGTATTTTAATAATACACCTGGACTGTTATAAAGGTTACTATCTCCCCAACCAGTCGCCCAAACAGTAAGTTCATCCGTATTTCGGTCTATAGAGCCATGTACTTCACGCAAGTTGACATCTGTCCCACTCTCCATTATTGTGAAATTTGCACCGTCGTAGTGGACAATGCCTCCATTATATCCAACAAAATACATATTGTCCGAGGAGGTGCCCCAAATAGAAGTTATTATCCCTGCATCTATTCCCATTGAATGAAGGTGATACCATTTCCACTCATTCCCATCCCAATAAGCTGGATATCCACCATATGTTGACCAAATATCATCTTCTGAAAAATAGTGTATTGCTTTCGCCTCTGCTGTACCATTTGAAATTTTAATCATCTCCCACTCAATCCCATCCCAATGGGCAGCATTAAAGGTTTCGGTTCCTGTGCCGTTCCAACTGGAGTCTGGGTCATCCATAATAATTTGGCCCACTACCCAGATATCATCCTCGTTTACAATATGTACGTCATTTAACCGACCTCCATATGTACCCAATGTATCTATTGTCCAAGTAAAATCATGACTCGTTGTGTCCATTGTCGTTGTTGTAATCGTTAGAGATGAGTCTTTAATATTGGCATTTTCTATAAAATAAGCGGAATAGGAATAATCTGTTGCAACTCCAAGACCCTCATCCACCAAAACAGTGTCTGCTTTATCAACAAACCCTTCATGCACAATGGAGCCATTCCGACTCAAAGCAAAGTTCCATGCTTCGGTTGTATCTTCCACACTAATTTTAAGTGTTACAGACGTAGTCCATGTATCAATGAGTTCGAGATGAATTGTTGTATCGCGGGGTGGCTCTATGATGGGCTCGGGTTTGGGGCAAGCCCAGAACGTTAAAAGTGAAAAGATAAAAACTAAAAGACGACCAATTCTGGGTTTTGATACCTTCTGTTTGAATTTTATCCCAAATAACGTAAGCTCATTCGTTTTTAGTGTCATGGGTAAAGAAGCACTCTTCATATTGTCCCTAATTTTTAATTTGCTCAATTGCGCAGACAGTATAAGCAAAAGCAAAAGCAAAAGCAAAATTTTGTTCAATATTAATAATTCACTTGAAGGTTGTGGAGACTGGTATTGAAATTGGGCTTAGAAATCTACCACCCCTGCCCCTCCTTATCAAGGAGGGGAATTGATGTTTAGACTGAAGGAATACTTATCTGTGAGAATTAATTGCTAGCGTGGGTCTCATAATTAAAAATAATGAAAACCCACGAGACAAATTCCCATCCTTTTTTAAGGAGGGGTGTCACGACGCTATGGGGCGGGGTGGTTGCAACTCCAATGCCTACCTACCACTCATATCAATTTTGCGGGCGCCTAGTTTGGAGTTATTTGTCGTCACGATTCCCTCATCAGTAACGAGGGCAATAGTTTCGTACTTGTTTAATTTTATGGATGTTTCAGTACAGGTCTCAAAATTGACACAGTAAATTCTTAAACCTTCAGGTGCATAACCTTCAAAAATTAGATAACGGTTATGGGGGGATAATAAAGGCCTGACAAGTCCATTCAATCCCTCAGCCCATTGCAACTTGCATTTCACCTTTCCATCAAGACCAACAAGCTCAAAATAGTTTGGTATTTGTTCCAAATCATATCCACCAACAATAAGCAAAACATCATGAGTCCGTTGGTTATGTATATGTTCTATATTATAATCAGGATAATACTCTTCATGGTGTATATCCATTGAAAAAGGGTACTGGAGTTGCAACAATAAAATGGACATAGCGAGAAGTTAGGCTGCATCATTTT
>CALBFA010000051.1 GCA_937888365.1 uncultured Fidelibacterota bacterium
CAAGTCCACGCGGTGCACCTTGAGCTTTATATGTGAATTTCATTCCAATTTGACGTCCATCGCCAAGCAATCGCTCATAAATGTCAATCCACTCGGGGTTCGAGATGATAAGGACGTCCTGTATGCCAGCTAGCATGAGTACTGACAGAGGATAATATATCATGGGCTTATCATATACGGGCAACAATTGCTTGCTGATTCCCATGGTTATAGGATATAGGCGTGTGCCGGAACCTCCTGCGAGAATGATGCCTTTCATTTAAATCTCCGTTTATGAATTGTGAATTCTAAGTGATAAATTATTGTTGAGTTTGTCATTCTGTGTTCACATCCCTACCGAGGTGTCGGGAAACGCAGTGAAGAATCTCAAGTGTCTTTATGCGTTATTCTTTTCTATGAGACAGAGGAGATACTTCGACGGGGCTCAGCATGACAGGCGGTTCTCGAAGGACACAGTATGACAAATTTGCTTTGCGACTTAGCGGCTTTGCAAGAAATCTTTCTTTATCAAGCAAGATGCTTACGTTACAATTTGCCCGTTTTTACGCCTATTTGAAAATACTCAAAGCCCATAGTTTCAAGCTTGTCTTTATTGTATTGATTCCGTCCATCAAAGATGATTTTATTTTTCAATCGTTTTGCAATTTCTTCAAAGTCTGGACTACGGAATTCTTTCCATTCTGTCATTAAGATGAGTGCATCAGCATTTGTTAAGGCATCATATTTAGATAAGGCATACGAGACGGCGTCATTATCTTTTAAATAGAATAGAGCTTCGCCCATGGCTTTTGGGTCATAGGCCTGAATTGATGCACCACGTTTGGTTAATTCATTGATAACTACAATAGCACTAGCGTCACGCATGTCGTCAGTGCCAGGCTTAAACGATAGTCCCCAAACCGCAAAGGTCAAACCCTCGAGAGAACCATCACGGTTAAAGCGATTGATGACTTTGCTGCTAATGACTCTTTTTTGGTCATAATTGACAGCTTCAACGGCATCTAAAATACGTGGTTTATAGTCATGGTCGGTGGATGTTTTTATCAGCGCTTGGACATCTTTTGGAAAGCATGAACCACCATAACCACAACCGGGATAAATAAAGCTGTATCCAATGCGAGAATCGCTTCCGATTCCATGGCGTACTTGATTAACATCCGCTCCTACGAGCTCACAAATCGTTGCAATCTCATTCATAAACGAAATTTTGGTCGTTAGCATGGCATTGGCTGCATATTTCGTCATCTCGGCAGATTTGATATCCATTGCAATAAAGCGGTCACTCCTCGTCATAAATGGACTATA
>CALBFA010000052.1 GCA_937888365.1 uncultured Fidelibacterota bacterium
TCTATCACACAACTCATTACGGCCCTTTCAGACCCAGTTATTTTGACACTCCCGTATTTTAAAATTATTTAAAGAAAATAATCCAGGAATTACGGATTTGGAAATAATTGATATTTCTCCAGAAAAGATTTTACATTTAAGTAAATATGATGAATAATACGAATGCTCAACAAAATGTAATGGGGGTTTCTGCGGATAATCCGCCTGTTTCGCGTTGTTACATGACCGCCCATTCGTTTTTGACGATTGACGGAAAATTTGAAATTATGAATAAACGAAATAGCTCACAGTTGTGAAAGGGTTCAAGCTTTAATCCCGCCAAAATAGTAACCTACTGCCTCGCCGGTAAATCCTAAAAATCGCCCAAATACAGCATAAACAGAATGGTCTTATTAGTCCCTTTTCGACGTCAATTCTTCAGACTTTTTTTAAAAGCATCCGATAGGTCTTCGACTATATTGGTCGCCATGGAAACAAGCCCAGCAAAACCTAATTATACAGCCACTATTTCGATTTAAACGGAGCCAATCAGTATCATGACCAAAGAATTAAATAAAATTTATGAATCTGCTGCCATAGAAGAAAAATGGTATCAAGAATGGATGCATAAAAACTACTTCCACAGCGAACCAAATCCTGCAAAAACGCCTTATACGATTGTTATTCCGCCTCCAAATGTGACAGGCATTCTGACCCTCGGTCATGTGCTTAACAACACCATGCAAGACATCCTTATTCGCTGGCGACGAATGGAAGGTCGCGAGGCTTGCTGGATTCCTGGTACCGATCATGCGTCTATTGCCACCGAAACAAAAGTCGTACAAAAATTACGCGGCGAAGGATTAACAAAGTCTGATTTGGGACGCGATGAATTCTTGAAACACGCTTGGGAATGGAAAGACGAATACGGCGGAACCATCATCAAACAGCTTAAAAAGCTGGGCGCATCCTGCGATTGGGAGCGGGAAAGATTTACTATGGACGATGGCTATTATAAAGCTGTTGTCACCGCATTCGTTCAACTCTACAATGATGGTCATATCTACAAAGGTAAACGCTTGGTCAATTGGTGTCCCGCCACAAAATCAGCCATTTCCGACGAAGAAGTTATCCATGAAGAAAAGAATTCGCATCTCTGGTATATGAAATATCCCGTCAAGGATTCGGACGAATATCTCGTTGTTGCAACGACACGTCCCGAAACCATGTTAGGCGATACTGGCGTCGCCGTCCATCCTGAGGACAATCGCTATAGCCATCTCGTCGGTAAAATGATTGTCTTGCCCATTATGGGTCGTGAGATTCCGATTTTCGCAGACGATTACGTTGATAAAGAATTCGGGACCGGCGCCGTCAAAGTCACGCCAGCCCACGATCCAAATGACTGGGAAATGGGCGAAAGACATCATTTAGACGTCATCAATATTCTAAACGAAGATGCATCACTCAACGAAAATACACCTGAAAAATTCCGTGGACTCGATCGTTTCGACGCGCGAAAAGCCGTCATAAAAGAGATTGAAAATTTAGGATTGATGGTCAAAATTGAAGATCATGTTCATAAAGTCGGATATTCCGAGCGGGGGAAAGTCCCCGTTGAGCCTTTCCTTTCGGAGCAATGGTTTTTGCGTATGGATGCCTTTGTCGCGCCGGCTTTAGAGGCGGTTCGAAGTGGCGAGGTCAAATTTCATCCTGAGCATTGGGTCAAAACCTACGAGCATTGGCTTGGCAATATTAAGGATTGGTGCATCAGTCGCCAACTTTGGTGGGGACATCGAATTCCCGTCTATACCTGTCAGGATTGTGGCGAAATTATGGTTCTTGCTGAAGCACCGCAGTCGTGTACGAAATGTCCCAGCGCGTCTATTCATCAAGATGAGGATGTCTTAGATACTTGGGCAAGTTCTTGGCTCTGGCCTTTCGCCGTCCATCAATGGCCCGAAGAGGATGCCGACCAAGATTATTATTTTCCGACAAATGATCTCGTTACAGGGCCTGATATTATTTTCTTTTGGGTCGCTCGGATGATTATGGCCGGCTCTTATTTTAAAGGCAAAATCCCATTTTCGAATGTCTATTTCACCAGCATTATTCGTGATGCTGAGGGGCGGAAAATGTCTAAATCACTCGGCAATTCTCCCGACCCACTCGACCTTATTTCAAAGTATGGAGCCGATGCATTACGCTATGGAACCATGCTTATGGCGCCGAAAGGTCAAGATATTCTATTCTCAGAAGATCGTCTCGAGCTCGCACGAAATTTTATGAACAAAGTTTGGAACGCCAGTCGATTTGTTTTAATGAATCTCGATTTTGAATTGACGGAACATCATCTCAATCCATCAAATTGGAAAAATTTGGAACTCGCCGATAAATGGATTCTGAATAAAATGAATCGTAGTATCGGCAGAATCACCCAATCATTGGAAAATTTCGGGTTTAACGAGACATCAAAATTGCTGTGGGAATTTATCTGGGGTGATTTCTGTGATTGGTATGTCGAAATGATTAAAGTTCGCCTTTATGAGGGAACGCCAGACGAAAAGCAAACAGCCATGTCTGTTGCCATTGTTGTGCTTCGAAACATCATGAAGCTTTTGCATCCTTATGCGCCTTTTATTTCGGAAGAAATATGGCATAAACTAAAACTAGCGAATGAAAAAGACCTTATGGTTTCCGATTGGCCCGTTGTCCTAGATGAATTTGCTTTTGAATTGGAAGGCAAACAAGTCGAAGCAGCGCAAAATATTATAACGGCTATTCGAACCATTCGTGCCGAAATGGACGTGCATCCGAGTAAAAGCATTGATATTATTGTTAAACTTCAGTCGAAAAATCAAGGCGAATTATTAGAGGCCATAACGCCTTACATTAAAAAACTGACGCGAACGAATCAAATCGAATTCGGAGTTGATGTCGCAAAACCTGACGCTGCCGTGACGTCCGTTGTTGAAAACATGGAAATATTTGTCCCGATGGCTGGACTCATTGATGTCGAAGCTGAAACGCAACGCCTAGAAAAAGAAATCGCCGCAACCGAAGGGCGTCTCAAAGGCGTCTTAGGGAAATTAAATAATGAGAGTTTTGTCAGTCGCGCCCCGGATGCTGTCGTCGCTAAAGAAAACGAAAAAAAGGCGACATACGAAAACACACTCGAAAAATTGCGGGAAAATCTTAAAGAAATTCAGGCGATGGGGTAATTCTAATTTCCTACGAAAGACTCGAAAAGTAATTTTATAAAGTAATACAAGCTCTCCTGCTTTGCGAGGAGAGTCGTTTTCAATCATATGGATGAAATGAGCGTTCCTGCAGAAAAATCATTTATAAATATTGATACCTTATTTGAAGATTTTGACAATAAATACAGACTGTTTTTAGAACGGTTAGTTTTATAAAGACGATAAACAATTATCGTGAGTCAAAAATGTCGCTACTTCACTTCAAGTACACCATTTTAATTGTCTTGGAATAATTACTAGTTTGCATTTGTGCCAAATAAACACCCGTTGGAACGAATTGACCCGAATCATCTAAACCATTCCATTGGTAATTATAGAGTCCTGCTTGCTTCAAGCCAGAATGAAGGATGTTGACGACTCGACCACTTATGTCATATATAATGAGAGAAACGTATGCTTCTTGTGGTAAACGATAACTAATCATAGTTGTTGGATTAAATGGATTGGGATAGTTTTGAGATAAATAAAATTCCTTCAATACAGAAGTTTTAACGTCAGTACTCAGCGCTCCACCATCGGAGGTGTGGTATATTCCCCAATACGTTAAAACCCAACCGTTATTTACATCCGATATCACAATATCAAGAATACCACCCGTTGTTGATACTAATACCGTATCAAAGGTCAAACCTGCATTAGAGGTGTATAATAAATTCTCTTCTACACCCACCCAAAAAGCACTCGGGTTAACAGGGCTAAATTCAATATCTGCTACCCAATCATAAGAAGACGATGTAGAATCATATTCCGTTAAGGTCTGTTGTGTCCAGTCATTACCACCGTTTTCTGTTCGTAAAATATTGTGTGACCCTATCAAAGCGCCGATATTTTCATTGTAAAACTTAAGAACAGGAAAAACCATAGAGCTATCAAAATTTTGTTGCACCCATGTTTCGCAACCATTAATGGTTTTCCAGATTTCAAAATTATGTCCAAGATTTTTATAAAAGTAGCCAACTTGAGAATTTAAAAAGTCAACTGGTTTCCATGCATGGTACGAACCGTTGGGCATTCCTTCTTGTTGATGTGGAGTCCATGTTTCTCCACCATTGTGTGTTGTTAAAAAAACAGCTGGTTGATTACTATTACCATTTCCCATGGAAACACCATTCAACGAATCGAACATTTCTATATAGTTAAAACCTGAAATGAGAGTTGAATCATTAAATTGAACGTCCCATGATAGACCACCGTCACGACTTGCCAAAATAGTTGTCTTTGGAAAAGTGACGGCCCAAATATGGTTTGGGTCAGGCATACTTACATCTACTAAGTTGTTATATAACGTGTCGATTCCCGCCATCTGTAATTGAACCCACTCATCGCCATTATTCGTTGTCTTATAAATATAAGATGGCGAAGTTACGGCAATCGCATTCTGTGAATCACAGGCATCAATAGCCGATACATAGAAAATACCATTGTCCAATTGTAAGTCCCATGTTGCGAGTATTGGTTCTGAAAAAACGAAGAATAGTGCTATAACAATACAATTTAATGTATTGTTATTTTTAAATTGATTCATAGAAAGCCCCCGTATTGATGATGCCATTTAAAGAATTCCGCGCAAAGTTGCAACACCATATAAAATAATTCGTAATCTCTGGAGTTGCAACAATAAAATGGACATAGCGAGAAGTTAGGCTGCATCATTTTT
>CALBFA010000053.1 GCA_937888365.1 uncultured Fidelibacterota bacterium
CTATCACACAACTCATTACGGCCCTTTCAGACCCAGTTATTTTGACACTCCCGAAAATGCATAAAATAGGGCTTGTTTCTATTTACTAATAAATGTTCTTAATTGAAGGAAAAAAATTGTAAAAAAGAGGAAGGTTATGAAGCAAGAAACGAAAATAGGGGTGTTGATTCAAACCAGATTTAGAGCGGGAATTGTCTGTAAATTAAGTGTAAAATATCTATCTGTAATATTGTTATTGTTATTGTTATTGTTAATGTTTTCATGTGCTCCACCACCGAAGCCTGTTCAACCACCAGCATTTAGACCTCCAGTACAATGGGAGTCAATCAATAAATCTGAATCAGAGGTTAGACTTTATTTAGACTTAAATAAAAATAACCTGAATCCGATTGAAGGTATTTGGAATATTAATGAGATAACGATTAAAACTCTCGGTACTGCAAGTAGGCGTACTGAAAATAATAATATGTATCGTATTGCAATAATAAAAGACACGATAAGTACTAATTTTGATTTTATTGCTTTTGTATTGGAAACAAAGAGTCCAGAGTGGGCACCTGGACGGATAAAGGCCAAGTTTAGAAAAACCGCCTATCAATCACTTTATGATGGTTTGTGGTATATGAAAAATTATGCACCCCATACAGACAATTATACTATTGATGAATTTGGGTTTATGAAGCAATCATCCTCTGAGTATAGAGATTATTTTAATGTAATTACCGAAAAAATATTTATTAAAGCGTATCCATTTATTACTGCGAGGCCTGATTCTGATGTTGCGAGCGGAAGTGAAGTTAAATCAACAGGGAGCGGCTTTTTAATTTCGCAAAATGGGTTAATTATTACGAATTACCATGTTGTTGAAAACGCTGAAGAAATTGAAATTTCTTTCCCAAATAGGAATATTACCAAACATGCAACTTTAAGATTGAAAGATATCAAGAATGATTTAGCAATCCTCGAAATTGATAATTTTGACTTTAATGAGATTTCAAAAACACAAATTCCATATAGCCTGGCTGATATCGAGAGTGTTAAGGTGGGGCAAGAAGTTTTCACGCTTGGCTTTCCTCTTGGCTCAATAATGGGTTCCAAAGCACGCTTGGCAACGGGTAGAATAAATAGCGTTTATGGGCTTCAAGATGACCCGAGACTTTTACAAATTGGGAACCCTCTTTCACCAGGAAATAGCGGAGGGCCTCTATTTAATGTAAAAGGAGAATTAGTCGGAGTTGTTGTTTCTGGATTGAACGCAAAGTATTTTTATGATAACTTAGGAATAATTCCACAAAATATTAATTTTGCTGTGAAAATAAATTATCTCCAAAACGTGCTTAAGATGTTACCTGAAAATGATGACATTGTGAACAGACAATCAATAATATCAGGCTTACCTATGGAAGAGCAAATTGAAAAACTTTCGTTTTTTATTGTGCAAATCCATGTCAAATAAGGAGATTAATTGACATGAAAGAGAAACACTATTTTATTTCTTTGGAAAAAATGTGATTACTTTTTTGGAGTTAGTTATGAGTTGGTCAATTGTAATAACTAATGTGGCTTCAATTATAGTTGCGATTTTAGCCATTTATGGAATTACTGCTTGGAAACGTGAATTTAGAGGTAGGCGAAGAATGGAGCTAGCAGAAGATATTTTAACGCTATTTTATAAAGCTGAAGCGGGGCTAGGGATTATGCGAAGTCCATTATCTAGTAGCTCAGAGGGCAAATCAAGAAAACAAGGGGATGATGAAACCGAGATGGAAATTCAAGCACGAAACAGGGCTTATGTATTGATTGAGCGTTATCAACTATATGAGGATACTTTTAATCAAATTCAAGCTTTACGCTTTAGATTTATGGCTACATTCGGGAAAGAATCAATAAAACCGTTCGATGACCTAAGTATGATAGTAACAAAACTATTGCTTTCAGCGAAACGACTTGCCCAAATATGGTCCCAGTACACACTAAAAAATAGTTCTGAGACTCCCCATGCCAGTTCATTGTCAAGACAGCAAAGTGAAGAAATGCTTTTTTATGAGAACCTTAATGAAACCGATAAGCTGAAAGGTGAAATTAATAGTTTTATGTCGGAAATCGAATTAACGTGCAAGGAAGCTTTATCCAAGGATATTTAGAAGTGGGTTATTGTACCACAATTTCTGGAATGATTTAAAAACAGTAGAACACGATGAAAAAACGCATAATGTTTACATATCTATTTTTAACAAGTTTATTATTTGCTAATAATAGCTTCACTATTAAATATTCTCCAGAATCATTTGTGATATTTTATGTAAGTCAAAATGGTAGTCTTGACTATGAATTATCAATCTCAGGAAATGTTATATATGACTATCAAGGTCGAATAAGTCAATTCGGTTCAGCAAAATTTATTTATGATTTTGAAGGGAAATTAAGTAGTGCTGGTGGAGCCAAAATAACGTATGATTTTCAGGGACGGGTCAGTGATGTATCAGGTAAAATCGGCGACGGTTTATCTTTGAGAATGTGAAAAATTTGGTAAAAGCATAGATCTTGCTCAATTAAATATTGATGAAGCAAAAGTAAATTGATAATAAACACTACTTATCTAAAAGCTACTAGACGAGCTTGTATTAGGAGGATAAAGGTTGAATAAAAACAGATTTATAGGAGTGCTTTTTTTTAGTCTTTTTTTAAGTGCCAATTATTTTGGGCTTTGGAATAAATTATTTGACGAATTTGATTTAGTCCTATCGTACAGAGCAGAAATCCCAATATATCTAACAACGTTTCAATACTGGCTTTTTGATATTTCAGGTATTCTTTTTGAATCTATTTTTCTAGCATTTATCGTCGCTTTATTTTCCTATCACTATAGAGATTATAAGGTTTATCAATACCTTATTTTTGGATTTATCATAAGATATTTTTTTGTGGTTTTTTGGTTGGTAATATACAATCAGTCAATTTATTCAATCATGCTAGAATTCAAGGAAATTGCTGAATTAAGAATGTATATATTAGTATTCATACAAGCTGTATTTACAATATTTGCATCTTATGTAGGCTATTCATATGGCGTTAAACAAGGTTATTACGATGAAAATGACTATGAATTAGGTTATATAGCGGGAATATCAAAAAAGACATGGGTATTGCTTATAATTTCAATTAATCCTGCGATTCAAGTACTAACTAAATACACTATTGTAGCACTTTATAGGTTTTCTATTCATCTTGTTTCCTTGAGTATACTGGATTTTTTACCTTTTGTGGAAATTGTAGCTGAGACTCAATCTGTTGAGCATGTTCCTGAAAATGGTTTGTGGGAGATTTTATCCCCACTACTTTCAATCCCAATTGCTTGGATGATAGGAGGGGCTTTGTTTTTATACGGCAAAAATGCTATTGGCAATAAGAATAGTAATTTAAGGTATCTAAAAATATTGGTAATATTTGTAGTAATACCAATCCTATTGGTGGCTATACCCGTATCAAGAAATAGGACTTGGCTCTATTAGGTTGCCATTCGCGTAATTAGCGAATAAATGATTCCGCTCAAAAACAATCTCTTTAAATTCCATGCTTCTGACTGCTTTCCCTCCTTTGCGCCTCCGCGTCTTTGCGAGAACTATTTTATACTCAGGCTAGAAGCCAAAGCCCTTTTCCACTTTTCATCTAGATACTTTTCTTTCAGAAAAACTCGATGATCGTTCGATTTTTTATTTTTCGCGTTTTTTGTGTTTTTCGATGTGAAATCTTTTCCACTTTTGACTTGAAGCTTCTCGGTTACTTTCGCTGCTTATGAAAAAACAAAATCTCCAAACGCCAGAATATATTAATCGAGTTTTAAGAACCTCAATCCTAAGCCACGTCAATAAACCAGGCCGATATTTAGGGAACGAATTAAATGTCATTACGAAAGAATGGAACGACTCCAGAACAAGTATTTGTCTCGCTTTTCCTGATCTTTACGATACAGGAATGCCTTACAATGGATTCCAGATATTGTATCATATTTTAAATCGAGAAGATCATATTTTAGCCGAACGTGTTTATGCGCCATGGTCTGATATGGACGATCAACTTCGGGAAAAGAAGCTATCATTGTTTAGTCTTGAGAGCAAACACTCACTTCTCGATTTTGATATTATTGGTTTTACATTGCCTTATGATTTGCTCTACACCAATATTTTAAATATGATGGATTTAGCAGGAATTCCCCTTTGGCAAAAGGATCGCGGCGATGAACATCCTTTTATTATTGCTGGCGGAACCAATGCCTACAACACTGAACCCATGGCGGACTTTTTTGATGCAGTTGTCATTGGTGATGGCGAAGACATTATCGTGCGCGTCGTCGAAATTATTGGAAATGGACGGCGGGAGAAGAAATCTCGCAATGCAATATTAGAAGCATTGGCAGCGATTCCTGAAGGCGTCTATATCCCATCTTTTTACACGGCTTCGACTGATGATGCTTTGGCTCAGCCCATAAATCCAATTGCGCCTGCAGAAATCAAAGCCATCAGAATTCCGTATCTAAAAAAAGAGAATTATCCTGTTAAACCATATATGCCACTGGTTGATGTGGCAATGGATCGTTTCTCTGTCGAAATTATGCGTGGTTGTACCCAAGGATGTCGATTCTGTCATGCGGGAATGGTCTATCGGCCTGTGCGCGAGCGTACACCCGAAGACGTCATCGCCCAAACGAAGGAAACCGTTTTGGCCACAGGATATGAAGAAATCACGTTCCAATCCCTCTCGACATCGGATTATACGGGTTTAGGCGAAACCATGGACGGCCTGAAATCATTTCTGAATGATCGCAATGTTTCCGTGGCGTTTCCCAGTATGCGAGTAGATTCCTTCACCAAAGAGATAGCCGATGCTGGCGGCGAGGGACGAAAATCAGGTCTCACTTTCGCGCCAGAAGCAGGAACCTGGCGGCTGCGAAGAGTTATTAATAAATTGATTAGTGATGAGGATTTATGGAATTCAGTCCAAATTGCTCTTGATGGCGGATGGAAAACATTAAAATTCTATTTTATGCTGGGTTTACCCACTGAAACGTCGGAAGATTTAGACGGCATTATTGCCATGATTCAGCGCGTTCGAGGAATGGGAAAAGGCTACGGCGGTGTGAATATCAATGTTACAATGTCCACTTTTATTCCCAAAGTGTTCACACCTTTTCAGTGGGAAACGCAATTCGACACTCAGATTATGAACGAAAAATTGCATTACTTGCTTCATGAGCTAAAGCAAATTCGTAACGTAAAGGTCAGTTATCGGGATCCAAAATATTCTGAGTTAGAGGGCATTTTTAGTCGTGGAGATAGAAATCTAGCCAAAGTCGTCCATAGAGCGTGGGAATTAGGTGCTAAATTTGATAGTTGGCATGAGCATTTTAATTACGATATTTGGACGCAAGCTTTTCAAGAGTGCGGCGTTGACAAAAGTGTGTATCTAAAGTCGAGAGATTTAGAGAAACCACTACCTTGGGATCATGTTGATACATCATTGTTGAAAAAGTTTTTGAAAAGAGAACGTACAAAAGCTTATCAGGAAGCTGTTGTTATAGATTGTCGCGATGGATGCCACGCCTGTGGAGTGTGTGATTTTGACGAGCTGACTATGCGCGTCCACGACCAAGGAACAACTATAAGCAGTGTTGACCCTGATTTTAAAATAAATCGTTTTTTGAAAGAGAATGTTGTTGGTGACGAACAAACCGAGAAAACATACGAAAATATTTATACAGCCAGGATAATTTTTGCCAAAGAGGAAGATGGATGCTTCCTTGGGAACCTGGATGTTATGAAGGCATTGTCGAGAGCCATACATAGTGCTTCCTTGCCTGTCAAATTTACTGAAGGATTTAATAAGAAACCCAAATTATCAATGGGACTCGCTTTACCACTCGGTTATGTATCACACGCAGAAATGGTTGATATCCAATTTTATGGAAAAATCGAAGACTTAATACCAAAAATGAACGGGCATTTGCCTCGTGGATTGTCTTTAAAACATGTTGATTGGGTAGAAGGGAGTCATTCAGCTCCCGCAAAAGGTATTAATGCCTTGATTCATCGAATCAAGTTTGAAGAAGATTATTCTTTATCGTCATTAGTAACCCTAAAAAAAGATTTTGAAAGCAAAGAAAAAATTATCATTTCTCGTACACGAAAAGGCAAAACATTTGAGCTGGATATTAAAGATTATATTCGCAATATCCAGGTGGCAGAACGTGAAATTAGGGTTGAAACGGGTGTGTTTGAAAATGGTCAATCCATCAGAATCAACGAATTTCTCTTTCCTTTTCTCAATCTAGATACATCACAACATATTCCTCCTCACATCGTTGAGAGACTAAAAGCTATAAAAGAAAAATAGTTTATTATTTTAGATGTCTTTGCCAAAGCATTTGATGCAATAAGCAATGCTTAGTAGGTGTACCTAATTTTATGGAACGGTTCCATGGAATGTAACATTGGATGGAATCTGTTAAACAGAGACTCTACGGATGTTTCAAATCAATGCAACTTTCGAATGAGTTACTTCGACAGGCTCAGCATGACAAGATTCGTATTGTCATTTAGGGTAAGGCTAAAGGACTTGCTTCGACAGGCTTCGACACCTCGCGTGTGTTTTTTTAGCTGTCTGAGAAGAAGGATTTCGTTGGATAGATAAACCATCGCCCAGAATGCTACGAACCGTGCAAAAGCCATCATCAAAATAGACTTTAAAAAATTAGAGATTTATAAATCTCGCGAAACTCATTTTAACCCATGCTATGGATAGCAGGAGAAAAGACCATGAAAAAAGAAATATTTATTAACCAAACGCAAAGGGAAACACGCGTCGCCATTAAAGAAGATGGCCAACTCGTTGAACTTTATGTTGAAAAACCTGAGAATATTCGCATTGTAGGCAATATTTATAAAGGTGTTGTTGAAAATGTGTTGTCAGGAATGCAAGCAGCTTTTGTTGATATTGGACTCGAAACCAATGCATTTTTACCGTTTTCTGAAATCGAAGGGAATACGTTCCTTTTAGAAGAAGAGGAAGAGGAAGAGGACAGCGGTAAAAGTAAAAGTTATCGAGGCCATAGCCGTCACAAACAAAATAGCGGAAGCAAATATCCAAAAATAAAAACAGGCCAAGAAATATTGGTACAGGTTGTTAAAGAGCCATATATGAGCAAAGGTGCAAGAATTACGACGAATATTAGTATTCCGGGTCGTTTTTTGGTTCTCGTACCAAGTGCCAACTATGTGGGTATTTCTCGAAAAGTTTTTAACAATTTCGAACGCCGCCGTCTTAAAAAATTAGGCTACGATATTAAACCAGATGGCTTTGGCGTGATTATGCGAACCGTTGCCGAAGGTAAAAATCAAGAGGATCTTGAATCGGATTTAAACAATCTTGTTGATGCCTATTATCGCATGGAAAAATTGACGAAAAACAAACCAGGCCCCGTTCTTGTCTATAAAGATATGGAAACCGTCTCGAGCTTGATTCGCGATTTATTTACGACGGATGTTGAAAAAGTTGTCGTCGATTCAAAAGCCATGTATAAGCAATTATACAACTATCTCAAAGGCTCTGCACCGCAACTGTACGAACGCCTCGAACATTATAGACAGAAGCTTTCTATCTTTGAAGCCTATGATGTCGAGCAAGAAATTGAACGGACGATGCAGCGACGTGTCCAACAAAAAAGCGGCGTTACCTTAGTAATTGAACAAACCGAAGCCCTTGTATCAATCGATGTGAACTCTGGCAAATTCGTAGGTCGGAAAGACCACGAGAGCAATGCTTTGAAAATTAACCTAGAAGCTGCCCGCGAAGTTGCACGGCAATTGCGATTACGCGATTTAGGCGGCATTATCGTCATCGACTTTATCGACATGTATCAAGAAGAAAATCGGAAAAAGGTCTATAACGAATTAAGGCGTGAGCTACGAAAAGATCGCGCAAAAGTCGCCGTTAGTGCTATCTCGGATTTTGGGCTCTTGGAAATGACACGCCAGCGAGTTCGCCTGAGTCTCCTCCTTTCTTCAACAGAAGAATGTCCGGTGTGTAATGGAAAGGGTCGCATCTCATCCAAAGCCTCTATGGGAACCAAAATCGAAAGCTGGTTTAGTCGATGCTTGCATCAAAAACGCGAGTTCCGCTTTACATTGACGGTCAATCCTGAATTGGCAGTTTTCATGAAAAACGGTCGAAAAAATCTCGTCCGTTCGATTCAATGGAAGCATTTTGTTAAAATCGAACTCATCGAGGACGAATCTGTCAATATGGATGAATTCCGTGTCTATTCGAAACGCCAGAAAAAAGACATCACGGCTGATTTTTAGAGACTTTGCGTCCTTCGTGGTAAAAAAGAAACCACAGAGTTAGCAGAGAACGCAGAGATAAGATAAAAAATGACCGAAGATATTTTAACCAATCAAATCATAGGTATAGCGATAGAGGTACATAAAGCGTTGGGACCAGGATTATTGGAAAATGCTTACAAAGAAGTTCTTTTTTATAAACTACAAAAAGCTGGATTGAAAGTAGAAAAAGAGAAGATGATGCCACTGATTTTAGATGAGATTATTTTAGATAGTGGATATCGTATTGATTTACTCGTTGAAGATAAAGTTGTAATTGAATTAAAGAGTGTTGAAAAATTGAGCGACGTACATTTGGCTCAAATACTTACTTATATGAAATTAGGTAAATTTAGATTAGGTTTGCTTATTAATTTTAATGTCGCGTTATTAAAAAAAGGCATAAAACGAGTGATTAATGGAAATTTATAGAGGGTTTTAGTAATTAAAAATCTCGGTGGTAAAAAAGAAACCACAGAGAACGCAGAGGAAAATTTTTAGGGTTAGAACGAATGAATCAAGCAAAACTACTTTTGAATTATAAAGAAATCTCCGTGCCCTCTGTGAGAAAACTTTGTGCCCTTCGTGGTAAAAAAGAAACCACAGAGTTAGCAGAGAAGCCGCAGAGAACGCAGAGGAAAATTTAAAGTAAAAACGGATGAGTCAAGCAAAACTACTTTTTAATTATAAAGAAATCTCTGTGCCCTTCGTGGTAAAAAAGAAACCACAGAGAGTCAGTTAAAAATAAAGGAACAACATCATGAACAATGCTGAAAAACTAGCCAAATCAACTTTTTCTGAAGAAGATTTTAAAACCATCGAAGCAGAAATAAAATCATTTGAGAATAAAACGTCAGGTGAATTGATTGTGCAATTTAATACGAACTCTTATGGACAGCCTTACAAAAAAGCGAAGCGAATTTTTGAAAAACATAATATGCATCAAACAAAAGAACGGAATGCTGTCTTGTTTGTCCTATTTCTAAAAGAACAAAAATTTGCGGTTTATGGCGATAAAGGCATTAATGAAAAAGTCCCCGAAGGTTTTTGGAATGACGTGACAGAAGGAATGAGTGCGAAATTCAGTCAAAACGAATTTGGAATTGGTTTAATCGAAGGGATTCGCAAAGCAGGCGAAAAATTGGCAGAGTATTTCCCCGTGCAACAAGACGACACAAATGAATTATCCGACGAATTGCTTTTTAGCACAGAAGATGAGTAAGGAATAAATATGAAGGAAAAATTTCAACAAGTTATTAAACGAGACGGTGCCGTCGTTCCATTTAGACCCGAGCGCATCGGCAACGCTATTTATCGTGCTGCCGTATCTGTAGACGGTCGAGATAAATATCAAGCCGAACTTTTAGGCGAAAAAGTGCTAAGCACATTGTATGATAACTTTAGCGTTTCAAACCCGCCAGAAGTAGAACAAATTCAAGATATTGTTGAAAAAATCCTAATCGAAGAAGGACATGCAAAGGTTGCGAAAGCTTTTATTGTCTATCGTCATGAGCATAGCCAAAAGCGCAAAACAAAGACATCCAAACAGGAACATCATTCAGGAAATGTGCCTTACCAAAAAATTTATGAAACTCTCGTTTGGTCCGTAAATCATGATTTACATAGCGTCGAAGCGTTGAACAATAGGATTGCCAAAGGCGAATTTGCCGACATCGTGAAAGAAAGCGATGAAGCCTATGAAAATGACATCCAAGCTGCTGCACAACTCATTATTGAAAAACGTAAGGATATTCGAATCGTCGTTGTCGCAGGACCCTCCTCCAGTGGCAAAACGACGACAACGCGGAAATTGTCCCATTATCTCAATAAAGAAGGACTCGGATTTGTTGAGTTAAATGTCGATCATTATTTCTTTGACTTGGAATTACACCCCGTTGATGAATTTGGCGACCATGATTTTGAAACGCCACAAGCCCTCGATTTAGAACTCATCAATTCACATATTAAATCTCTCTTAGAAGGCGAAGAAATTCTGATCCCTTATTACAATTTTAAAACAGGCAAACGCACATTGGACCAAACGCCAATGAAGCTTAAAGAGGGCGAAATTATTTTAATTGATAGCCTTCATGGCTTGTATGGAAAAATGCTGGATGGCGTCCCCAAACGAATGGTTTTTAAGACCTATATCGAGACGCTCTTGCAAATGAAAGGGACCGACGGCAAATTTTTGCGCTGGACAGATTTACGATTGATGCGGCGAATGTTGCGTGACGAAGTGAATCGCGGCTATGATCCTATCCAAACATTGACACATTGGCATTATGTACGTTCGGCGGAACTACGACATATTATTCCATTTATTGGGACGGCGGACTACCTCATTAATGGTGCTGTTCCTTATGAATTGCCTGTCATGGCGAATCGTTTGCTGAACCGATTTAAAGATTGGGAGGCAGAATTTAAAGATAATAAACTTCGCGTTGATGCCTATCTCCGTGCGAAACGCGTAAGGGAAATGCTGGAAACTATCACAAGGGTAACAGATGAATCGCCGATCCCATCCACATCGCACTTTAGAGAGTTTATCGGCGGTTCGGCTTATGATGTCCATTAGCGCAAATTAGTGTTGAACGACACGCGATATTTTTCGGACAGAAAATTATCGAGACGGGACATGACTCAGGTCGCATAGAACACAAATCATAATTAAAACTAAAGAATTGACGCCATAAGGAAAAGCAATGAATCCTCGCCTACAAGCACTATTTAATCAAGGCAAACCAGTTATTGGGATGGTGCATGTCCAAGCGCTCCCTGGAACACCGGGAAATATTTATTCGGTTTCGGAAATTGTAAAAATGGCCGTCCAAGAATCCAAAGATTTAGCCTCGAACGGTGTTGATAGTGTGATGTTGGAGAATATGCACGATATTCCATATCTTAAGCGTCACGTCGGGCCTGAAATTGTGGCGAGTATGACGCGTGTTGCGACGGAAGTTCGTCAACAATTGGACATTCCCCTTGGATTACAAATTCTTGCAGGCGCGAACCAAAGTGCCCTGGCTGTCGCGCAATCAGCGGAATTCGATTTTATCAGAGCTGAGGGTTTCGTCTTTGGCCATCTCGCCGACGAAGGTCTTTTTGAGAGCGATGCGGGTACATTATTACGCTATCGCAAGCAAATCGGCGCCGACGATATAGCCATCTTTACAGACATCAAAAAGAAGCATAGTAGCCATGCAATTAGCGCTGATGTCTCTTTAGCCGACACCGCAGAAGCCGCGCATTTTTTTAAAAGTGATGGCCTTATTATCACCGGTACGGCAACGGGAAAACCAGTTGATGTGAATGATTTAAAAGCTGTAAAAATGAACAGCACCCTGCCTATTCTCGTTGGTTCTGGTGCAACGCCCGACTCGATAGCTGATTTATTAGAATTCGCAGACAGCATTATCGTTGGCTCGTGGCTCAAGAAAAAGGGCCTCTGGACAGAAGCCGTCGATGGCGAGCGCGTCCGAACATTTATGCAAGCAATAAAGGCATTCACTCAAGGGCATTAATCCGATTTGCAGGCATTTCGCTTGGGGAAAAAACTAACACCAAGTCGCACAAAGCAGCACTGAGTTTCACAAAGAAAAGAAGGCCTGTCACTCTGATCCGCCAGTTGACGGAGAAGAGTCTCCTAAAGTCTCGTAGCAAAAAATAGTAACGTAAGCATCTTGCTTGCGAAAAATATCTATCGCAAGTCCCGAAAGATATTCCCCTTTCGTTGAGAATCCCGACCAAGGTGTCGGGAGATGGGGTAGGGGTGGGTAATACTTACCCAATGCTTTAGCTTTGGGGTTTAAACCTATAGAAATAAGTGGGGCTTTAGCCCATTAACACCACGTTTAAAGTAGAATTTCTGTAATATCGAAAATCACACAATACACAATATTAACTCTGCGTTCTCGTATGTTAAGAAAATGGAGAAAAAGATAACTGAAATGGTTAATATAGAAAG
>CALBFA010000054.1 GCA_937888365.1 uncultured Fidelibacterota bacterium
TAATATCAAAAAATAAGTTTTTTTGATATAATAGTTAGTGTAACAATTTACAAATTGATGAAGTTGTATGGAATTTATGTATGAATAATAATTATATTTTGAAAAAAAATATCTCTTTCGTTGGGATAACTTTGCTTTTAACGATTCTTTATTTCTTTATGCGAGATTCAACTTGGCATGGTGGCATTCATCTACACACCCTGATGGAAACCATTGCGACAATGTTGGCTTTAGTAATTGGCATTAGTGGATTGACACGTTTTATGCCAAACCGGATGAAAAACTTTTTTTGTTTATAGGTACCGGCTTTTTAGGAACCGGTTTTTTAGATGCATATCATACATTTGTGACTTCGGAACATTTTAGTATTTTCTTTCCATCCCCTCCCGAGAGCCTTATCCCATGGAGCTGGATTGCGTCGCGTTTGTTTCTTTCGGTCTTTATGTTTTTTGCATATTATGACTGGTACAAACATTATAAATATTCTCGTTCGCCAAAGCAGATATATATGATAGCAACTTTTACGACACTTATTTTCTTCCTTTTTTTTATTCTTCTTCCTCTGCCTCAAGCTTATTATGAGAACTATTTTTTTCATCGACCCGAAGAATGGTTACCAGCACTTTTTTTCGCTCTTGCGCTCTATGGTTTTTATACGAAAGGAGGATGGAAAAAATCTGATATTGAGTATTGGATTGTTCTCTCGTTGATTGTCAACATTATTACTCAGAGTGTTTTCATGTCGTTTTCGGCAGAGCTTTTTGATTATGAGTTTGATATGGCTCACCTGCTAAAAAAAGTAAGTTATATCGCCGTTTTGACGGGGATATATATCAATATGAAGCGCTCTTTCCAAAATGAATCGCTTGTTGTTAAGCAGATGATTCAAGCAAGAAAAGAGCTTGAATCCGACAAACAACGCTATAAAGCACTTATGAACTCTTCTTCAGATGGTATTTTTATCATGGATATGGATGGAAACCTTAAAGAGTGTAGCCAAATGGCGGCGGATATGCTTGGCTACTCTATGCAAGAGATGACAAAACTTAATGTATATGACTGGGATGCCATGATTCCAGCCGATGAAATTCCCAATCTGTTTCGCTCAACTCCAGTGGGAAAATCTTTGCATTTTCCAAGCAAACACAAAAGAAAAGATGGGTCAATTTATGATGCGGATATTTCCTCAATTAAAATCATTATTGCCGGTGAACCTGTAATCTATGCATCAACACGTGACATTACTGACTTGAAAAAGAAAACAGAAATCATTGAGAAACAAAGAGCGGAGTTTAAAACAATTTTTGATATTTCAAGGGATGGGATTGCCATTCTCGACCTCCAAAGCAATTTTCTCGATTTCAACGATGCCTATCTAAGCATGACTGGATTTAGTAGAGAAGAGCTTTTGTTGACTTCGTGCATCGCATTATCTATCCCTGAAGATGTAGAACGAGCGATGAAGGCAATGCAAATTGTAATGCAAATCGGTTATTTGGAGTCGTTTGAAAAAACTTGTGTTGTCAAAGACGGTAAACATGTTGTCATAAGGATGGCTCTTTCCCTCATGCCCGATAAAAAGCGTATTTTGATTAGCACTACAGACATAACCGAGATGAAAGACCATGAACAACAACTCAAATCTATAGCCAATTATGATCCATTAACGAATCTTCCAAATCGCATATTGTTTTCTGATAGGATAAAGCAAAATATCACAAACTCACATCGCAACAATCAAAAACTTGCCATCGCATATCTCGACTTAGACGGCTTCAAACAGGTCAATGATACATACGGACATGATGCAGGAGATTTTTTGCTGATTGAAGTATCTAAACGGATGCAAAAAGCTCTACGAGAAGGCGATACTCTTGCCCGTTTTGGTGGTGACGAGTTCGTCGTAATTTTGGCAAACCAGAATGACGAGGACGAAGGATTTGCTGTTTTGAATCGTTTGCTTGAAGCCGCGTCCTCTCCCATCGATATGCAAAACACGGTCATAACCGTCTCAGCCAGCATAGGAGTCACTTTTTATTCAAAAGAGAATGCCGTCGATGCGGATATTTTACTGCGCCAAGCGGATCAGGCTATGTATAAAGCAAAATTACGGGGAAAAAATCAGATAGTGGTATTTGACGAAGTGTCACCTTAAAGTAGATTTACCCACACTTTTTTAGAAGGAACCCTTTTTATGATATGATACTAAAAAAAATAATAATTCTCATTGAAAATGCTATAATAATATCAATTAAAATTACTAAGAGGTGTTTTATGACAAAGTCTGATGTATTAAACTATCTTAAAAAACATTATCAAGAGTTTCACAAACAATACAAGGTAGAAAAAATTGGACTTTTTGGAAGTTATGCAAGAGATGAAGCAACAGATGAAAGTGACATTGATATTTTTGTAAAAATGAAACCTGATATGTTCGGAATGATAGCTATTAAAGAGCAAATAGAAGAAGACTTACATGTAAAAGTTGATATTATCAGAGAACATAAAAATTTAAAGCCTTTTTTTTTAGAGATGATTCATAAGGATTTAATCTATGCGTAGCGATAAGGATAAGATGATTTTATCAACTCTTGATGATATTCAAATATCCTTAAAATTGATTATTGAGAGATGTGTCGATATAAACTCAAGTGATGATTTTTTAGATAAAAAAGATGGACTACTAAAGCTTGATA
>CALBFA010000055.1 GCA_937888365.1 uncultured Fidelibacterota bacterium
AAATACCTTTGGAAGTCTTAAACAGAGACCCAGTTATTTTGACACTCCCAAAAATTTTATGAAATTTGTTACACTGACTTTTATGATTTTAGTCATGATGTTCGTTGGATGTACGGATCCAGATCCAAAAGCTGATCCAACATTTGACGTTACAACAGTGACGACTGCACCTGTACTTGATGGTGTTGGTGGTGATGCCGCATGGGGCCATGCCCACATCAAAAAGTTTCTGGAGGCCTCAGGCCAAGTGGACCAGGTCAGAGTCTGGCCAAATCCAAACCAGGGAGAGGGTGTGGTCAGTAAATTGATGACAAAAGTGAGAGACTGGAGTGTGAGAGTGGAAAAGATCAAACAGGACACTGAGCCTGGGAGAGTTTCTGAGAGGGAGCTGACCTGGTCTGAGTGGATGGCTGAGTGGAGTGAGATGATCATGAGAGAGCTGGGAAGTGATGAGGCTGGAGCCTTGTCCACATCCCCCAGGTCAGCTGTCATCTCCTATCTGGAGGACCCCCTCTGGGATGACTGGCCCCTGGGAGTCCCCAAACCAGGATTGGATGATGACAGTGATGATCCTGAGGAGCTCTGGGTGTCATTTCTGGAAACTGGAGAGGAGTCTGAGACTTTTGAGGAGTACAAAAACAGGCTCAAATAAATGTAAACAAACTGTAAACAAAAAACTTGCCCAGGGGAAACTCCCGCTTATGCTAATGCTTTTGGTACAATGGACGTTGCTTTAACAGCCGTTAAAACAAGTACTGACATTTATATCAAGGCTGTTTGGGATGACGCTTCTGAAAGTTCATCAAAAGCTCAGTGGGCATTTGGTGATGGTGCTTGGGGACAAAGTGGAAATGAAGACCGTCTATTCTTCTTTTTTGACATGGGTCTAAATGGAACTGAAGGCGCTGATTGTGCCACAATGTGCCATAATGATGCCTCTGCAAAAGGTATGTGGACAGCAACTGGTAAAGTTGACCAATGGCATTGGAAAGCTGCTCGTACAGCTCCAATCAATTTAGCTGATGATAAATATATTGATAACAATTATTTAGCATCAGACAACGTAACGGTTCTTGACGATGGTGGCCAACATGGCGACTCCAAAACAATCGGTATTTATAATGACAATAAAAATGGTGTCGTTCCAAAATATACAGGCCCATTAACAGATGGCTTCTTGGTCTTACCTGCAGGTCAAACAGATGCTGCTGCATATTTTACAGCTTTTGATGTTGCTACAGCTGACGAAGGTCTTTCTCATCGTGGATATTGGCTAAATGCTAATGCTGATGGAAGTCGTGCAAATGTTAAAGCATATTCGAACTACAGTAATGGTACATGGACTGTTGAGTTCAAACGTGCTTTAGATACGGGCAACGAAGACGATGTTGCTTTCAGTACAGGTAGTGTTGAACTTACTATCGCTGTTACAGACAATGCTGGTGGCGATCATAGTGGTTCCGCTCCATTTGAAATGAATTTTTAATCACCTCATTTTAAATTCTTACGTAATTGGGTGTCGAAATCTTCGACACCCAATTATCACTATCCGATTCGGAGTTATATGCATTTTTTAGTGCGTCGTTTATTTGTTTCAACAGTTCTTATCACAATTATGACAACGAGTTCCTTTGCCAGTCCCTCTTTGCAGGGATTATTTAATACAGGCGTTTATACCTTCACTCGCAGCGATACTCAAGATAGCACATTATTTCATTCTCGATTGCACCAATCCATGACATTGAATACGAGAGATTTATTTCTTAAGGGAAGTCTTTTACGAACTTCAGGACTTTTTTATATGGACCCTTTTAATTCTTTTTCCGAAGAACCAGGTTTCCACATTTATACTTTATCGTATCAAACTGAATGGTTCAATCGACAATTAAATATTAATTTGGGGCGTCAATTTGTTTACAGCATTACCCAATCTCGTCGTATTGACGGTGTTTATGCGACATTCAGACGCTCTAGCTATCACATAAAAATGTTCGCAGGAGGATACCTCCCAGGGCTCGGCGCACCCTCAAACCTTATTGCCGACCACCTTATTGGAGCCGATTTTATCTGGACTTATACGCCAGGACTCAATATCGGCGTCGGTCTTTCAGAGCTAGGACGAGAGCGTAAAAGCTATGAGGCCATTCGACAAGGAAAAGAGACTATCACCGTCTCTAGTTCTGCCAGTCAACGCTTGGGTTATCAGCTTAATTGGTCTGCAAAAAAGATATCTGCTTACGTAAGAGGACGTCATGATTTATTTACATCCGAGCTTCAGGATTTTAGAACTCGGCTGAGCTATAGAGGCGAACGCTTAAAATCATTCTCTATTGAATTTTCCCATCGCGAACCTCAAGTCCTTGACAATTCCATCTTTTCCGTTTTTGGCGGAACCGCAAGCCAAGAAATTCGAAGTAACGCAACCGTTTCTATTAACGCAGATATGACAAGTTATCTTCGTGTAAGACACGTACAATTCGACGGCGATGTTTCGAATATGGTTTCTGTTGGATTGAGCTACAAAGCTTACATGCTGGACTTACGTCATCAAAACGGTTATGGCGGAAGTTATAATCATGCAATTCTAAGTACACAGCACATGATGGGCAAAAATCGACTCTATGCCAAATTAAACCTTGGTAGCTTCAAGCTTCTAGAGGGAGAATCTCAAGATTTAGCGACTGTCCTTTTAGGCGCTCACATACCCTTTAAAAGCAAATTTCAACTCAGTTTAGAGAGTCAACTTTTGAGAAATAAATATTATGATTACGATGCTCGCGTCTATGTAGGTTTTAGGTACCGTCTATGAGATTCACAGTAAAATTCCTTGTACTGGCATGGGTTGTACTATTTCATCAAAGCCTTTTTTCAAATACATCACCACCATCTATGCTCCATTTTCAACACGATTTGCATATCAATGATGAAGAGCTTGAATGCTTAGATTGTCATCCTAGCGAAGTCGAGGATAGCAAGCTCGCCTCAGATTGGTTGGTTCCCAGCGAAGAGGCCTGTATGGTCTGTCATGATGACTGGAAAGAAGAAGGCCAATGTGAAACCTGTCATATTGGAGAACAGCCCTATGTTTCAAGACTGCCTGAATCTCGCAACTTCATGTTTTCCCATGTTACGCACTTAGCGCAAGCCGAATTAGACTGCGAAGTTTGTCACGGTGATATGGTCGATGTATCAAATTTTCCTCCCATTCCTCAAATGAAAGCCTGTATAAGCTGTCATCTTGAAAACGAGCAATCGACATCTTGTCAAACATGTCATGAACCAAGCTATGTTTTGAGACCCAAAGACCATACACCAGACTGGATTCTTGAGCACGATATCGCTGCATTAACAGAAGCAAGCGATTGTCTCCAATGTCATGTTCAGATTAGTTGCGACAATTGCCATAGTGGATCAAAATTGTCCTTTGATGACTTTGGAGATGTAAATCCTGTATCCATTTATCGAAAAGATTTGATGGGCAAAACCCAAATGATTCAAAGAGTTCACGAATTAAATTATGCCTATACTCATGGAATGGATGCTGACACCAAAGCCTTTGATTGCGGAACTTGTCATGAAGCTCAAACATTTTGCACCGACTGCCATCAAAATAGTGTGAATTCAATTTTAAATAAACCAGACTTCCATAAAGGATTGGACTGGGGAGCCGTTGACTATCCTCCAGGAACCGACTTTGAAAATAATTTTGACGGGGGAATTCACGCTGAATTAGCACGACGCGATATTGAAAGATGTCAAGCCTGTCATGATATTGATGGCGGCGACCCAACATGTGTTCGCTGTCATGTTGACACAGACGGCATCCGCTTTACAAATCCACAAACACATCGACCTGGTTTTATGCTTGATGTGAATGGCGATTGGCATGATAATGAAGCATCGCTTTGTTACGTTTGCCACACCAAAGAGGATAAAAAGGAGGATGGCTTTTGCGCTTACTGTCATTAATCATTCTTATTTCATTAGCATCCTTATTCATTGTGACGTGCTCTCAACCGAGCGATCATTATTTATCGAATAAATTACCTGACGTCGTCACCTATAATGACCACATTCAACTAATCTTAGAGAATAATTGTGTCCGCTGTCACGGTGGTTCCACGACTCGTAGCATAGATATGTCAAGCTATGGGAATATTCTTGATTTATCAGGAAATGACATCAGCTCAAATATTTTTGTGCCTGGCAATCCACAATCCAAAATTTTAAAACTTCGCCTCAATCCAGAAACAGGCGGAATGTATGACTACCTTAATTCAGCAATAGAATACGATTATATCTATCAATGGATTGTCGTAGATAGCCTTCGAGAAGACTCGTAACGAGACCTACATGTCTTCGGCCTTGAATTCAAAACTCAGGGACTAACATATAATTTTTATTTAAGGAACACGCATGACCGATTCAAATCACTCGCAATCATCACACACAAAAACGACTTCAAGACGTTCTTTTTTGGATGCCCTTTTTGGGGTGACACTTTTAGGCTGGCTTGGGGCAATGATTTACCCCGTTTTTCGTTTTTTGGTTCCGCCCAAACGGCCCGATCTTAACGTGAGCAGCCTTGATGCTGGATTAGTTGCGTCTTTTAAAAAGAACACATCAAAAATTATGAGATTTGGACGGAAACCCGTTATAATCGTTCGTAAAAAAAGCGGCGATTTTAAAGCCCTCTCAGCAACGTGTACACACCTTGATTGCAATGTACAATTCAAACAAGACACCGAGCAAATTTGGTGCGCTTGTCATAACGGATTGTATGATCTAGAGGGACGAAACATCTCGGGTCCGCCGCCAAGACCCCTAACACAATTTCAAGTAAATCTCAAAGATGAAAAAATCTTCATCACAAAAGGTGAGGGTGTTTGATGTCTATTAATGATTGGTTACAAGAACGGTTCGATATTGAAGCTGTTAAAAGTTTTGCCGCTAAAAAACAAGTGCCCGTATTCTTTGGAAGCGTTTGGTATTACCTCGGCGGGGTTTCTTTATTTTTATTTATCATTCAAGTTTTAACAGGCATTTTACTCGCACTCTATTATCAACCTGGGGCTGCAACTTCTTATGAAAGCGTAAAATTTATTGTTTCAAAAGTAGAGTTTGGATGGCTCATGCGAGAAATTCATAGCTGGTCCGCCAATCTTTTTGTCTTTACAATATTTTTGCACATGTTTACAGTCTTCTTCTCAAAAGCCTATAAAAAACCTCGTGAATTAACATGGCTATCGGGTATGATGCTGTTGCTCCTTGCGATGGTTTTTGGTTTTTCGGGCTACCTTTTACCATGGAATGAACTCGCCTATTTTGCAACAAAGGTTGGTACCGACATTACTGGTGCTGTTCCCTTTATCGGTGAATTTCTCAGCAAATTATTAAGAGCAGGTGATGACGTCTCCGGCGCGACACTGACTCGTTTCTATAGTATTCATACGGCGATTCTTCCTTTAGTTTTTATCGTTTTTCTCGGTTTACACCTGACAATGATACAGGTCCAAGGAATGCATATTCCTGAATCCATGGAAAAAGTTCCAGAAAACAAACGAAAAATGATGCCCTTCTTTCCAAATTTCGTATTACGCGATTTAATCGTTTGGCTTATCGTGTTAAATATTATCGCACTCCTTGCTGTCTTTTTCCCTTGGGAGCTTGGACTTAAGGCCGATTCCTTAGCCTCTGCACCTGCAGGGATTCGCCCTGAGTGGTATTTTATGTTTATGTTTCAAACATTAAAACTTTTGCCCGCTCATATTTTGTTTATCGAGGGCGAAGTTTTTGGAATCCTGCTATTTGGTCTCGGTGGCGCGATTTGGTTCCTTGTACCCTTTCTCGAAAAACCAAAATATTCTCGACTTTGGACGGCTTTTGGTGTTGGAATCCTGGCTTATATAATCACTCTTACAGTATGGGGATATTTAGTATGATGCATTTCAATTTTATTCGACCTTTACTCTTAGTATTATTAATCTCTTTTTTTATACCCCGTTTGTCCGCTCAAGAACCTGCAGAAATCATACCTCCAACAGATGCGTGCTATGAATGTCATATCGATATGGATTTAGATCAAGATGAAGTCAATCAATTATTTACGCATTATCTAAACGATATCCATTTTCAAAGAGGTTTATTATGTTCTGATTGCCATGGTGGCGATCCTGAAGCCTTTGACGAAGAAGATGATGCCATGTGGGAAAATGACACATATCTGGGTGAAATTTCTCCAAATGGTGAAATTGCCATGTGTGGAAAATGCCATAGTGACCCAGCGTTTATGCGGAAATATTCCGTTTCTGTTTCGACAGATCAAGAGTCACAATATTGGACAAGTAAACATGGACAGAGCTTAAAAGAGGGCAACCTTAAAGTCGCAACATGTACCGATTGTCATGGCGTCCATGGCATATTGGCCGTCGATAATCCAAATTCAAGTGTCTATGATTCCAATGTCCCAAAAACATGTTCAATGTGCCATAGCTCCGAAAGTTATATGAAAGGCATTTTGGAAACGACAAGCCAGTATGACGACTATGTAAAATCCGTTCATGGAAAAGCATTGCTTGAACGGGAAGAAATCTCCGCTCCAGCCTGTAATGACTGCCATGGAAATCATGGGGCTGCACCTCCTGAAGTAAGTTCGATCAATGAAATTTGCGGAAGTTGTCACGCGCAAAATAGAGACCTCTTTCAGAAAAGCCATCTTGCATCTGTTTTCAAAAAAGAAGGACTTCCTCAATGCGAAAGCTGTCACGGAAACCATTATATTGTTAAGCCGTCTGACGATTTTCTGAACTGGGAGTCAGCATCCGGAGCTGTCTGCTTAAAATGCCATGAAGATGGTGGTAAAGCCAAATTATTGGCTGATCAACTCTTTCACGTTATAGACAGCCTTAAAATCAACTTAGATTCTGCGAAAGTATTGATAGAAAAAGCCGAAATTAAAGGGATGGAAATATCAGATTTGTATTTTGAATTAGAAGATGCACATAATGCCTTGATTCATTCCCGTACAAGTGTCCATAGTTTTGACTCGACATTTGTTAGAAGTACAGCCCAGCCAGGTTTTGTCGCAAGCAATAATGCTAAAATCGGAGCTAAAAAAGCGCTTGAAGAATTCGAGTTCCGGAGATTTGGACTATTTGTTGCATCATTTATCATTACCTTGCTTGTGATCCTGCTTTATTTAAAAGTTAAAGTTTTTGAAAAAATGAAAGAAAAGGAGAAAAAAAATGAAAAAATCTAGCCTCTCAATTTTAATAATTAGCTTGTTTATATTTGGATTTATATTTCCACAAGACCTCGAATATGTTGGGACGCATAAGTGTCAAACATGTCATAAAAGCAATAAAAAGGGAGCCCAATATAAAGTATGGGCCGAGTCAAAACATGCCAAAGCCTTTGATGCACTACTCTCTGATAAAGCAATCGCAATTGGAAAAGAAAAAAAATTAGCTCTGCCTCCTTCGGAATCTCCAGAATGTCTAGAATGCCATACTGTCGGATATGGGGAGGGTGGTTATGAAGTTAAAGAAGCCTCCTTTTGGAATCCAGCACCTGAAGATAAGAGCGCTGTAAAAGCCATGGAACGCATGGAAGGTCTCAAAAATGTTGGCTGCGAAATGTGCCATGGTGCGGGTAATGATTACAAGAAGAAAAAAATAATGGAAGGCATTTATGCTGGAGAACTCAAAGCAGAAGATTTTGGTCTCGTTAAAAAAACGCCTGAAGAAACATGCTTAAAATGCCACAACAAAAGAAGTCCGTCCTTTAAAGCTTTTAATTATGACGAACGTGTAAAAGAAATTGCCCATCCTTTTCCAGAGGGGATGTAGGCATTAAGGGCAATTATTTTTTCATTTAATTAGGATTTTATATCATGATTATTAAACAGAATTCAATAGCGCCTAAAATTGGTTTTTTTGTTGTTGCAACGCTTATAGCTCTAACAGGGGTTGTTTTTGTTTACATTACAAACCAATTCAATGCTATAACGTCTAATTTATTAAAGGGTGATATCATCCAATCCAGCAATCTTATTCATAAAAGCATCGCATATCCCATGTTTGAAGGTGAGACAGAGGCGGTAACCGCCATTATTGAAAATGCTGGCGAAGAAGAATCTATCTTATACTTGGCACTACTTGATAAAACGATGACACCTGTTGCTGAGGGTGGACAACTCAATGAAGATTATTTGCCAAGCTCTGAAATTATCAGTAGCGTAAAAAACGATTTAAAATCAGTTTACACAAATACTTTTTTTGATGATGGCCATGTCACCTATTTCATGCCTATCATTATTGAAGAAGCATGTTTGGAATGTCATGACGAAATGAAAGTTGGTGATTTTCAAGGTGCTGTTCAAGTTACTTTACAAACGATTGCTATTGTGAAAGCTCAAAAAAATAATGCCATCATAATGTGGTTGAGTAGCATTGGAATCATTGTTATTGTCAGCGGTGTTTTATTAATAATTATGCAAATAATCGTTATTAAGCCATTACAGAAAACCATTGTCTCTATGAAAGACATCGCTCAAGGCGAAGGTGATTTAACCGTCCGTTTAGGCATTAAATCAAATGACGAATTGGGAGAATTAGGGCATTGGTTTGATATTTTTGTAGAGAAATTACAAGATGTTATGGGGCGCGTTAAAAATAGCACTCAAGAGGTGGCTCTCGCCGGAGAACAAATAACGACTGTTTCTGAAGAGATGGCATCCGGCGCTCTTGAACAACAAGAACAACTCGATGAGGTTGTCATTTCTATTGAAGAAATGACGTCTATGCTTTTCGAAACGAATAAAAACGTTGAGCAAACTCAAATAAATGCAAGTACTGCCAATGAAGCCTCAGGAAATGGCCAACAAGCTGTCAACATGACAATAAGCGGTATCAAAGAAATTTCTATAATCGTTGCGAAAGCCTCCGACCAGATTAATACGCTTAAAACACGATCTCAAGAAATCGTCGCTGTCATTGAAGTTATTAGCGATATTTCCAATCAAACAAATCTTCTCGCTCTTAATGCAAATATCGAGGCAGCGCGCGCGGGTGATGCAGGCCGTGGATTTGCTGTTGTCGCGGACGAAGTTCGAAAGCTTGCCGAACGCACCGTTGTCGCAACAATTGATATCGAAAATAAAATCAAACAAATACAGTCAGAAGTTAATAGCTCTGTGATGGCAATGGGAGAGATTAGCGAGCAATCTTTAATAGGACAAAATCTAATCGGTCAGGTTGGTGATGCACTCGCTGAAATTATCGGATCTATCGAACAGGTTAATACGGTTACAAACCATATTGCCGTGGCAACAATGCAACAAAGTTCGGGAGCAGAAGAAATTTCAAGAAGTATTGAAAATGTTTCAACTGTTTCAAAAAACTCGACGCAACTTTCCCAGAAAGTCGCCTATTTATCAGGACAACTCAACGAAGAAGTTCAAGCCCTTCATTCCTTGATGGATCAATTTAAAGTTTAGGGAAAATTAAATCTTATCATTCAAAAGGGGCTCCATGAGAGTCCCTTTTTTGTTATGAAAATTATTTGATCGCTTTTGCCACAAGTTGGATAATTGATGAGTAGCTTTTGTCCGTTGCATGAGACATACCCATTTCGCAAGTTCGACTCGAGGAATAGTGTCCAGCCGCGCCTTCTAATGCTTGTACAGATTGAGCTTCCGAGAGCGAGGCAGATTCTGTCAGCTCTGGAACAAGCATTCCCCTATCGCCTGCAAAACCACAACAAGCATGATTCTCGGGCACAACAACTTCTTCTGCACAGGCTTGTGCAATAGCTAAAAGCTTACCTTCCATTTCCATTTTTATCGTCGAACAGGTAGGGTGTAAAACGGCTTGTCCTGAGACTTTATGCCTCTTGGGAATTCGCGGCATCACAATATCATGAAGATAATCTACAATGTCATATATCTTAAGCTGACGCCATTTCGCTAATTCAACACCACTTAATATTTTGCCATAATCTTTGAGTTGAAACGTGCACGGCGATGTGTCCATCACAATTGGAAGACTACCGTCCTTTGAACTTTCCCATAAATTTTCGACTGTTCGACTTGCCACTTGCACAAGTATGTCCGTAAATCCTTTCGATGCATAAGGCGTCCCACAGCAAAGTTTTTCAATATTATTTGGATAGATAGCGTTAATTTTTGCCGCTTTGAGAATGTTTAGAAACGCAGCTGCCGTTCCCTGCGGAAAATCTTCGCCAGGCATAAGCCCCATGCTCCGCGTCAGACACGATGGAAAATAGACAACTTCAACCGGCCCTTTTGTCGTAATTTTTGGCAATGAAGGGGCACCGTTCGGCATATATTTCGGCAGTGATGGAATAATGCCAAAACTCTTGTCATGAAGCCATCGACTCGCCAAAGATACATGCTCACCTTTGATTAAAGATTGAATTGGTTTATAGACCCAAAGCATCGTTTTCATGATGCGAGTTGTCGCATGAAAATGACGAAATGTCCAATGGGCAATCTCTTTTGACGTATCACTGTTTTGTGCGTCCCTCAGCTCCTTCATGTACGTTCCCGTATCGATATCAACGGGGCATCCAGTGGCACAAAGACCATCGGCGGCGCAGGTATCAATGGCATCAAACTGGTAATCTTTTGTGATGGCTTTCGCCGCGCGTTTTGCTTTTGCGTCGCCATTTTCAAGCGTAATAATTTCTCGCATCACGGCAATACGTCCGCGTGGTGACAGCGTTATGTCGGCAGAAGCGCACCAGGTTTCGCAAAATCCGCATTCCATACATTTATCAATTGCGTGATTAAATACAGGCACCGCCTTCGTGTTTTTTAAATGAAGTTTTGGGTCGTCTGTAAAAATAACACCTGGATTTAGAATGTTGTGAGGGTCAAACAACATTTTAATATCTTTCATAATACGAACCGCATCATCGCCCCATTCGTGCCCAAGGAACGGCGCCATATTTCGGCCCGTTCCATGCTCCGCTTTTAAAGCGCCATCATACTTTTTAACAATAAGGTCAACGACATCATCCATAAAAATTTCATATTGATGAACACCTGATTTGTCAAACGATTGAGCAACATTAAAGTGGAGGTTCCCGTCTTTTGCATGCCCAAAAACGATGGCATCCTTGTAATGATGTTTTTTGAAGAGACCTTGCAAATCGATCATCAATTTTGCTAAATCTTCTACGCGAACACATACATCTTCTGTAATGACAACGGTTCCATCTTTACGATGCGATGCATGGCTCGCCAAAAGTCCTTTTCGTACACGCCAATAAATACTGCGTAATCTGTCATCTTGCGTAAAAGTTGGTTTCTCTAATAATGATGCATCATTCAAACATAAAATCGCATTTTGAACCAGTTGATTTAGATTTTCTTGGCTATCGGCTTGAAATTCTACCAAAAGACACGCTGCATTTTCAGGCAAGGTTTTGATAATATCTGGTAGCCCTTTTTGATTTTCGATGGATCGTAAAGCGGCGCGATCCATAATTTCTAAAGCTGCTGCGTTATTGGCTTTAAGTGGCCCCACCATTTCAGCTGCGGAAAAGGCATCCTCAAAAAAGAGGAGCGCTGTCGATTTTAGAGGCAAATCTGATAGTGTTTTAAACGTGACTTCAGAAATAAACCCAAGTGTCCCTTCAGAGCCCACAAGAATATGGGCCAAAATATCAATGGGGTTTTGATAATCTAAAAAGGATTGTAGTGTATAGCCCATTGTGTTTTTTCGGCTTGTTTTATCTTTAATACGGGACATAAGAACCAGATTATCCTCAATACTTTTCTTGATACTTAGTAATCCATGATAAAATTCCGGTAGGCTTTGCCGTAATTTTTCGTCTCCTTGATTATCTCCTGTATTAATAACCGCTCCACTCGGTAGCACGGCTCGGAGACACGCCAAGGTATTGTAAGAGTTATCATCGACTCCGCAGCACATACCGCTGGCATTATTGGCGACAATTCCGCCAATAAACGCGGAGTCAATCGATGCAGGGTCGGGACCAATTTTGCGCTTATGTTGACGTAAATACGCATTAGCGTGTCCGCCCACGACGGCAGGTTGAAGACTTATCGTGTCGGCGTGTTCGTGAATATTATAGTTCCGCCAATGCTGACCAATTTCAACAATAACGCCTTCGCTTAACGCTTGACCACTCAAGCTCGTACCACCGGCTCTAAAGGTGATGGGTATTGCCGTCTCGCGTGCAAAATCAAAAATTCGGGCAATATCGCTTTCGGTTTCGGGTGTTACAACGGCTTGTGGAACCAGGCGATAAAAACTAGCATCTCGCGATACACGATGCCGATCGATTAAACGCGTGGAAATTTGATTTGAGGGTAAATATTCTTTTAATACTTTTTCTAGTTTCATACCTTATTTCTTTTGATAATCTGTTATTTTAGCACTTCCCAGTGACCGCCTTTCGCGCCACCCACACGCTTTAACATCTTCGTTAACTGCAGGTTTCGAAGATTTCGTTGAATACTTCGTTCCGTTAATTTAAGTTTTGTTGCCATTTCTGGAATCGTTATATAGGCATCTTCTTCGATAAGTGATATAATTTTCCCCGACGTTTTCCCCGACGTTTTCCTTTGCTTTTCGCGAGGAAAAACGACTGTAAAAAAGGAATCATAACCAAACGTTACATTGCCATCAACTGCTTTTTTTATTCTGTTTATGCCTGTTCCGATACGCTCTATATAGTTTGTTCTTAAAAGTAAAGACGCTATAGCAGGGTTTCGCGTAACACTTTTTGAACCAAAATCTTTTGAAGATAATCCACTTGGTAATCCACCAAGTTCAATGAGTTCAAGCAGATATTTTTCCACGAATTGAATGCCTCTCCGCTATTTTAATACCGTAATTTTTTGTGTCGTCAAAGTACTCCCTGCTTCCATTTGAATTACATAAAGGCCGGATGATACATACGACGCATTCCAACGTGTTTCGTGTCTTCCTTGAGGTAGCATGCCGCTAAAGAGAAGCGCAACTTCTTCGCCCTGAACATTATAGACCTTAATCTTTACATGAGAATCTTGCCCAAGAATGAAAGGAATATTGGTCATAGCATTAAATGGATTTGGATAATTTTCTAAAAGAGCAAAAGTCGTTGGTAAACTCTTATTTTCATTATTCGTGTCCACAAGCGTGGGGTCAACAATTCTTAATTCATCAATAATATACGAACCAATATTGGGCTGACCTTCAACATAGGAGAGTTGAAAACTATCAAATTCCATCGTTCCATTTAGGATGCCATCGCCTATCCACGTTCCTGTCCCATCTGTAGCCATATTCCAAGATACGAGTCGCCATCCGTACCAATCAATAATGTACCAAGGGCTTACCTCGTGAGCGCCAGCTCCTGTGATGTTGTCATCAACGCAAAAACGAAATTGATTGCCATTCCCATCACCAAAAACATAAGCCTGCATTACTTTACTGCTGTTAAAATGAATGCTTCGCGGTGGCGTTCCAGGGGATAAATATTCGCGTAATAACCAAGAACTCGAGCTGGTATTCCAGCCATAGTTTAGTTGCATGGACGATGAGCCACCTTCGGTTTGGGCCACTATTGACGTATTTGCGGCCACGGACGTTTCATCAGAGAGAATGCCCGTTGTACTGCCGCTTTGTTGCGGTGCCCACCAATTATTCATAAATCCTGATTCAAATCGTTCGATGGGCGTTTCGGATAAATATGCACCATTGGCAGTATGAAAAATAGATGAACTCGTCTGCGTCGTCGTATTGCCAACAACATCCATTACGCCGGGTAAAATGCTCACGCGATAATTGGCATTCGCCAATAACGCATCGATAGGATAAAGAATAATGAGACTTTTTCCGCCTACGTAATGATGCTCATACGTTGTCGGATATATTTCGTTTGTTTGAGCATGTTTAAGCACAAAAAGGTCATTGTTCAAATTGGCGGTACTAATTTCTTCATTCCATAAAATATTGATAATAGGCTGAACTTCCGTATCGCCTGAAGTATAGGATGGGTAATATTCATCCACAACGGGTGGAAATAAATCGGCTTGACTGGTGGTGAAATTAATAATCCAATCGTCACCGCCTGTTCCATCGCCATTGCCGTCTAACAAGTGGCCATAGGTATCCATTGCAGTGCCCGCTATTATAATGGTGTAATCTGTTTCATAATCGAGTGTGTCGTCGGCTAAAAATGCCAAGCGTTTGCTATCACCCGAAAAGTAAATCGTACCTGTCATATCGGGATTAATAGAAAAAGCCGCTTCCGTTGACGCATGATCCATTGCCCGACTGAAATCAACGACAGGAACATCCCAAGCAGGGAAACCAATTTCACCATTTGCCGGCTCGGACTGCAACACAACGGGCGACGTATTTGGAACAAGATCAATATCTAAAAATGTGACAAAATCAGAAACCATCGAGACTTGCAATGTGTCTGCGTAATAGCCAGGCGCTGAAACAATAGCATCAAGTGTCGTGTCAGGCAGTCCCTCAAAAAAATAGTATCCATTATGGAGTTCATCAGGATTATTTGAATATTGATGAAATAAAGACGCGTAGGTATCCGTCGTGTAGGATTCATCTAATACTTGAATAGTGGCGCCATTCACGCGAATGCCTGTTTCAACATCAGCAATAATGCCTGAGAGCAGGCCTGGATAAGGACGAGCGATATTATGTTTTTCCAACAGCGTCCAATACATGGCATAGGCAATCAAGCGTTTGTATTCTTCGTTCATATCGAGTTGATTTTGGAGTCGGTTTGTATGATGTCCTTGCTCGCTGAGTTCGCTGGGCATATTCGTATATTTATTCACATAAAGATAAGGCCCGCCATTGCATCCACCATAAAATGTACAATCGCCCCAGGAGCCACTGCTTTGGATGCGCATCACGTCGCGTAATAAATCCACCATAATGGCACTCATGGCCTGACCGCCTACGGGAGGATCTTCTGCACCGCTGGATAATTGCCCCCAAAGCAATAATACTTTGTTTGATGTAGCTGCGCCAGCGTCGCTATGAACGGAATGATACCAAGCCGCCCCCCGCGTATTCGCATCATTCGTGCGTTCCCAAAGGCTAACAACGACGTCATCATTGTATCGGGACGACCAAACCGTATCAATATCCGTTTGACTCAACAATATTTGGCGCAAATGTAAAGCGGTTCGTAAAACCTCTTCGGCTTCGGAGTAGCCATCAACGCCCATATTAGCTGTTTGGCTGTGGCCAGGATCGAGAAAAATATTCCAACCCGAAAGTCCCGTAACTTGAGCAGCGAGAAATGAAATTGATGTAAGAAATAGAATAAAGACGGACTTCATAATCTACTTCCCTTCAACTTGCTGAACCAAGATTTGACCTTGATCCGTATCAAAGGCTATCCATTCTCCATTGGGCGACCAGTCAGGATGCATTTCTATTTGGTTTGGCGTTTGTGTAATATTTTTTTTGTCGTCACCGTTTACTCGAATGACATAAATATCGGATTCAAGCATGTTGTGGCCATCGTCTTCCGTTATCATATAACAAATCCAACGTCCGTCGGGTGACCAACTTGGAGCGAGCCCTTTGCCGAGAGAAACGCGGTTTGCGCCATCAATGTCCGAAACCCAGAAGTTTTGCCCAGAAGTTGAGAATACGATTTTTGTTTCATCAGGCGAGACGGCAAAACTTGTTATGGGGCTTTGCATTTCAAAAAGCGATGTTTTGATACCTTTGTCGTCATTCACATTGAAAACGGTTTGATTCGAAATGAAATAAACGTCGTCTTTCGATTTTTCAGTTTTTAGGGGGTTAGTCGCATAAAAATGAGGACTATCCGCCGCATTCATAAAAACATGTTCGTCTGATTTTGTCCAAAAAGGTGTACCGGGCAAAAGCGATTGAGGTGACGAAATCGATGTCGATTCATTGGTTTCCACGTCGAAAACCATCAATTCATTGAGTCGTCGCATATCAACAAAGGTTAAGGTTCGCGAGGCTATGCGTGCGCCATCATGAGACCATGAAAAACCATAGCCAGAGCCCATTTTATCCGTAAGTAATTTCACATTGCCAAGGGGAAACGTTACGAGATAGATGCCTTGAAAAATCGGCCCGCTCACTGCAATAACATCACCTTTCGGCGACCATTTCGGTGTCATATAAATGTCGCCCTCCATGCTTACAGGAAAGGCATCTCCAACTATTTTTATAGGCGTTGAGCCGAGAGAAAAGCTTGCAAGTCCAAACAAAAACAATACTATTTTATTTAATAATTTCATGAAATTCTCCATTAAAAATTCGTCAGAATTCTATCTGACGCTTCTGTCTAAAAATCGTGATTAACATAGGCAAGATGAAGCCTAATCCTAAAAGAAATCAATTAAAAAAGGGTAAATGTGGTGTTGTGTGATTTTAAAATATGATGGAGGTCTTACATAAAAAATATAAATATTTATCTCAACAATAAGGCTTTTTGTGTTCCTGTATATTCAGGAGACGTAAAGCGGATAAGATAGAGGCCACTTGAAGCAAGTTGCCCCGCCTGGTTCATTCCATTCCAAACAAGGGAATAATTTCCAGCCATTTGTCCTA
>CALBFA010000056.1 GCA_937888365.1 uncultured Fidelibacterota bacterium
CTAAATACCTTTGGAAGTCTTAAACAGAGACCCAGTTATTTTGACACTCCCAAAATTTTAGTCATTATTAAAATGATTTGTTTGGAAGTTGTTACTTTTTCCTTATAATTCCCTACTTATGAAAGGTGAGAGAGTTAGCACATGAATACTCCAGAAGAATTAATTTTTAAATACGTTTTTAAACTCAGTGAAGACAAGGAGATTATCTATGATCTTCACCTTGATGGCAAGACTCTCGATTTAATTTCTCCGACTCCTGATGGCACACCTGAATGGGCCGAACAAAAATACAATACATGTAAAATGGCGTGTCCATATACGGATATTTGCCCCGTTGCAAAAAATCTCGCACCCGTATTACATCATTTTTCTTCAACAGTTTCTTATGATTTAGTTGATATGGTTGTCGAAACAAATGAACGGACTTATACGAAAGACCAATTTCCGATTCAACGAAGTTTAAGTGCCTTAATGGGCATTATCATGGTGACGTCGGGTTGTCCATATTTAGACAAGCTACGCCCCATGGTTCAACACCATTTACCCTTCGCATCGGTTGAGGAAACAATTGATAAAGCATCCTGCATGTATTTAAAAGCACAATATTTTAGATACCAACGGGGTGGCCAACCGGATTGGTCCATTAAGGGACTTGTTAAAATATATGATGATATCAATCAAGTCAATATTGACATGGTCAAACGTTTGCAGACGGCTTCTACGCAAGACGCGAGCCTTAATGCTATTGTCGTTCTCTCGTGCTTTGCACAAATGGTACCGCTTTCTATTGACACGGCATTATCAGAATTCGCCCACTTATATGACAAATTTTTACCATAATGACAAAGAATATCTGGTTAACAAAAAAGGCTCCAAACGGAGCCTTTTTTGTTAACCAGAGAGAACGTTATTTTAAAAATTCACCTTATATTTTTTTCCGTAATGTTCGGCTACAAAATCAATATCCTTATCACCACGTCCCGAAAGATTGATAAGAATTGACGAACCAGGTTTTTCCTTCGCGAGTTTCAAGGCAAAGGAAACAGCATGGGCGGATTCAATGGCAGGAATAATGCCCTCTAATCGCGACAGTTCGAAAAAGGCGTCAATGGCTTCCACATCACTAATATGTTCGTAGATAACGCGATGCGCATCTTTTAAATAACTATGTTGCGGCCCAACGCCTGGGTAATCCAATCCACTGGCAACCGAATATACAGGGGCTGGCTCGCCATTTTCATCCTTCAACATATAGGATTTAAAACCATGGATAATGCCAGGTTCACCTTTTGTCATCGTCGCAGCATGTTCGCCTATTGTATTGATGTCTCGCCCCGACGGTTCAACACCGTAGAGCGTCACGTCTTCTTTTTCTAGAAATGCCGTGAAAATTCCAATGGCGTTGGAGCCGCCACCGACACACGCGACGATATTTTCAGGCAATGCGCCATCTTTCATATCCGCGAATTGAACAATAGCTTCGTTTCCTACAATCGATTGAAAATCACGAACCATCATGGGAAAAGGATGCGGACCTACCACGGAGCCAATGGCAAAGAATTGCGTCACTGGGTCTTCCAAATAAGCACCGAAGGCTGTATCAACCGCCTCTTTTAATGTTTTTCGACCGTGACTCACGGGGATAACTTTAGCGCCTAATATTTCCATCCTGACGACATTGGGATGCTCTTTTGCAATATCGACTTCGCCCATATAAATATCACATTCGAGGCCAACTAACGCAGCAGCCGTCGCCAATGCAACCCCATGTTGCCCTGCGCCCGTTTCGGCAATGAGTTTCTTTTTCCCCATGCGTTTTGCTAAGAGTGCTTCGCCTAGAGTATGATTGATTTTGTGAGCGCCTGTATGGTTTAAATCTTCACGCTTTAAATAAATATCAGCGCCATATTTTTTGGACAAATTCTTTGCATGAAAAATGGGACTCGGGCGACCTACATAATGTTGATAGAGAGACATCAATTCATCTAAGAAACTTTCGTCCTCTCGAGCCTCTAAATAGGCCGCAGTAATTTCTTTCATGATGACTTCTAATTGAGGCGGGATAAAGGCGCCACCATATTCGCCGAAATACCCTTCTTGGTTGGGTAACGTTGAGTTGAATGTATTTTTAAACAATTTTTACTCCGTAATAATATCTGAATTTTTAATTTTATTGAGAATTTTTTTAAATCCACCGTTTCCATATTGATAACCGCGAGATCCGCGAGAAACGGTTCCGATACTGACTTTCAGTTTTTTAGCAATTTCCCGTTGAGAAACGCCATCGTCGAGGAGCGTTATTAATTTCCATCTTTTGCACAATTCTTCCATTTCTTGAGGTGTTAGTAAATCTTCGAGGAACGCATTCATGAGATCAGCATCGTCGATTTGAGTGAGTATTTTTGCTATTTCTTTAATCTGTTTCATTGTATCGCTACAATAGAACAACAAAACCGAAAAGCAAGAGATATTTAAAATTATTCTTTATTTTATTAGGTTTCTACGTGGCCCAATTCATTCTCATTTGAATATCGAATATAAGATTAAACACACTGTCTTCTTCGCGTACGTCATCACTTTAGATTTACCCTGTCCTTTAGGGCTGGGATAACTATTCAACACTATATGGGGGCTTTAGCCTAATAAAATAGTTTGGTGCAACCATTCTATTCTACCACCTATTTTTTACTTTGTAAAACTCTTGCACTTGAGAAGGTCTTGTTTGGGGGCAAACAATCCCACGGTTAAAACCGTGGGATACTTAATATATTCGTAGAGTAATCTTAGAAATTAAAAAAAAGAAAGAGTGTTGTTTAAATCTCGCGACGGAGTCTTGCCACCGGTAATTGAAGTTGTTCTCGGTATTTTGCAACCGTTCGCCGTGCAATAGGGAATCCCTCTTTTTGTAGAATCTTCGAGAGTGCTTCATCACTGATAGGTTTATTTTTATCTTCTTCGCTAATGATGACTTTTAAGCGATCCTTGATGCGACGTGTCGAGATATTTTCACCGTCTTCCGCTTCGATTCCTTCGGAAAAGAAGTAGCGTAAATCGTATATTCCCCAATCCGTTTGCGCATATTTTCCGCTCGTAACACGACTAATGGTCGAAATATCCATACTAATATCTTCTGCAATGTCTCGCAAGACCATGGGCCTGAGATGCTCTTGCCCATATAAAAAGAAATCCTTTTGCCGCGTAATAATAGCATGGATAACTTTCATCATCGTAATTCGGCGCATTTGAATACTATTGACAAACCATTTGGCCGATTCCAGCTTCTTCTTTAAATAGGATTTGGATTCCACATCCAATTTTTTTTGATTTTTAATCATGTCTAAATAAACGCCTGAAATGCGTAAGTCGGGAATAAAGGCATCATTCAACGTTACTAAAAATTCGCCGTCTTCTTCGCGAATGTAAAAATCGGGCGTAATATAAGCATTTACGAGAGAAACAGCGCCGTCGCCGGGCTTAGGATTATAGTGCGATATTATTTCTTCGGCCTGCATCATTTCGTCTTTATCAATACCTAAGGATCGGAGAATCCTTTCATATCGTTTATTTGCAAAATCAACAAAATAGTCCCGAATAATGTAAAAGGCCGTCGTGTCTGGATGATATTTTTGCGCTTGAACGAGCAAGCATTCTTGCAGATTTCTCGCGCCAATACCAATAGGATTCAAAGTCATCAATTGCGCATGTATTCCCTCAATAGTAGCAATATCAACCTCAAATTTTTCGGCAACATATTCCAGTGGAACCAATAAATATCCACCTTCATCAATGGACCAAATAAGGTCTTCTAAAATCTGCTCTTCGTTTGGTGAAAGATTTAGTTCCTTAATCTGGTCAAGCAATAACTCCGCTAAAGTTGGTTTGTAAGGATTTTGAAATATATGCTCTTCTTTACTATTATCTTTCTGTTGACGTGCTTCGTAACCGTCATTTCCGAAATAGTCATCAATATCAATTTCGTCCATACGGTCTTCATCCGTTTTCTCTTTTTCAATTTCTTCGTCGGTTTTTTCTTCGGTACTTTCTTCCTCTTCCGGAGCGGTATCTTCTGTATCCTCAACCAACTCTAAAACAGGATTAAGCTCAAGCTCTGTACTAATACGTTGCTCCAGTGCAAGGGAGGGTAATTGCAGCAGGGTGGACAACAATATCTGTTGCGGCGTCAGCGTTTGCCGTAATTCGAGACCTTGTCTTAATTCGTACATTAACGATCCAACTTAAACTTGCTGCCTAAATACAATTTTTTGGCTTTTTCGTCATCTGCTAAAAATTCGGCTGTACCAGAGAGTAATATTTTTCCTTGAAACAGTAGATAGGCTCGATCCGTAATTGACAAAGTTTCATGAACATTGTGATCCGTAATCAAAACGCCAATCCCTTTATTCTTAAGCTTTATAATTATATCTTGGATGTCTTCTACGGCAATTGGATCAACGCCTGCGAAAGGTTCATCAAGTAAAATAAAATGAGGATTCGTCACTAAGGCGCGTGTTATCTCGCAACGACGCCTCTCGCCTCCGGACAGTTGATTCCCTAAATTTTTGCGAATATGGGTAATAGATAGTTCTTCCAGCAAGTTTTCGAGACGTTCTTCTAACTCTGCTTTGGGCAAATGCAATGTCTCTAAAACAAGACGAATGTTATCTTCGACGGAGAGTTTACGAAAAACGCTGGCTTCTTGTGGTAAATAACCAATACCGCGTCGAGCACGCTGATACATTGCCTTGTGAGTGATATCTATATCATTAAGAAATACGTGCCCCGAATTGGGTTGCACCATACCCGTTAGCATATAAAAGGTCGTTGTTTTTCCGGCACCATTGGGTCCCAGTAATCCAACGACTTCACCAGTTTTTACCTCGACGGAGACATCCGAAACAACGGTTCGATCGCCATACGTTTTTACAAGGTTTTTCCCACGTAAAACGACATCACTCATTATTTTCCTCACGATAGGTAACACCCTTGGGTTCTTTTAAAATCCAATGCTCTAAACTCGCATCCGACTCAAATCCAACGCCATAAAGTGTATCGCCTTCAGTCGCAATTCTTACAAATTTATTCGTGTAGAGCTTATCCAATTGTTCATTAAAAAATAATTCGTCGGTGCGCACTTCAATACCCGAATCTGCCTCTATAACCACATTTCCCAGTGCCGTAAACAATCTATTATGATTATTTGTAATCTTACCCGTATCGGCAAATATTACGGATGTGTGATTCCCTCTATCGTCAAAGAAATCGAGTTTAACATTCCCAATAAGTGTCGTCAGTTGCGTCGCATTATAGGTGGCAAGATATTCTGATTCGGCTGTTATCGCTCGACGTCCTTCAGAGTTAACAAATATCTTCGCATTCCAACTTTCTTGAGATGGTTTTTCAACATGCTTTTGATTGTTCGAAAGGTCGTCAATATTGGAACATGAGATAAATATGAGGAATATTATAGCATACTTTTTCATTGGCGCTAAAACTAAGAATAATTCATCTTTTGGGTAGCCTTATAGAAAAAAAAAGGCTGAAAACACTTTTAATTCAAGAATATTTTCAGCCTTTTGACTAAACGACACAAGGTTTAATTATAAATGCGCTTCGCTTTCCATGAATCGAGATCAGAAACAGAAGATTTAATCTTATCCATTCCCTCATGTTGTTGTGCAAAAAGTAAAACGGTTCTCACTTTGCGCGTGTCTTTATCAAGAGCTGGAACGAGTATTTGATAAATTGCCTCACGATCAATATTCTTTAAGGCCTCAATCGTTTTGGCTTTGCGTTCAAAATCACCGTCATATTCAAACGCTAAATCCACATAAGTCGCAGCTTTTTCGGCGATTGACTTTGGCTTCTTTTCAAGCTCATTAATGGCAGATTGACGCAAGTTTTCGAAGTCTTCGTCACTTAATGCTTTCCATAATTCAGGATAAGTCGCAATAAATGTATCGGCTCGGTGTTCTAAATCATCAGCCGAATATTCTGCCGATTGAATAATAAATGCAAAGGCGAGCTCTTTTCTAAATTGATAAGCGCCGCCCCAAACGATATAACCCAGTTGCTGATTCGTACGCATTTCTGTAAAAAATGGTGTCCCAACAAATTCGCTTAAAATCATACCAGCTGCACGACTTTCTGGAGAATCGTCTCCTACGATATAGGTCTTTGATAACACTGAATTATTGACTTCAATTTGGTCCGTATAAAATAATGTTTCAGGTTTTTCCATTCTTAAGGCCGTTTGAGAAAAAGTCTGTTCTGATGGGATAGCTTTGCTTCCCAAAGCGTCTGTCAGCGTTCGCGCGAGAACAATCGCCTCTTCTTTGCCATAATCTCCATGAACAAGGGCTTCCACAAAAACTTGTGCATAGAGTGTTTGCGCAAATGTCTTGAGTTGATCTAATGTAATTTGTTCTGCCACCTCGATGCGATCCTTCACATCAAAATAGACTTTGTTCGTCATGGCCTCTCCGTAATTGCGCGCTTGACGATAGGCATCACTTTTACTTACGTTTTTTATATTGCGTAATTTCAAATCTTTGATACCTGAAAAGACTTCATCCGAAACATCAAAATCTTTCATTTGTCTAGCCATCTCGCGTGTCATTTTTTCAATGGATTGATTATATCCAGAAATGGTAAAATAGACGCCCTCGTAACCTGAATCAAAACTATAATTAAGTCCTGCAAGTCGTGCTGGATAGGCCATTGACTGCATTGATTCCTTCACAACGGAAGTATAGAAATCCAATAACACACGATTTTCAATATTCATCATTTCTAAAGGAAATCTCATTTTAAAACGAGCCGTCACTTTGGGTCTTAGAAATTCAAAATCGTCGGAATAATAAAGCACGAGTCCTGCCTCATCAATAATTTTTTCAGGCGAAACGTCGGCCTTCACTTCTTTCGAAGGGATTTTCATATTTTTTGGAATGAATTCGTTTTTCGCTGGTAGTTTAAAAAGACCATTACTTGTCAAGGTTGATAATTTATTTGCGAATTCTGCATCTTTCGTGTAACTATAATTCACGCCATAATATTTCTCGACGGCATCTGTCTCGACACCCTTCGCCATCAATGTTGCTATAAAATTACTCGGTTTGAGATAGGATAAGTAATGGCGATATTTGGCTTCATCCGGTTTCTCAAACATATAATAAACGCGACCTGCTAACTCATCAGGATAATAAAACATTTGCGCCGCAAGTCCTGAAGCGAGCCTTGAGCCATCACCTTTATTTGAATAGATTTGATCCAATTCTGACATTGTTTTTTCCTCTTCAAAATAATAAAAAGGATAATCTGACGTCTTGAGTAAGTCAACGTATGCAAAAAAGAGTTCGATGATTTCTTTATAATGGTCCAGACCAAGAGGCGTCAGGGCGATACTAATTCCAAAACTACCATAATTCGGACTTTTTGTGTCGCCACCAGAAGATAACGACGTCGCCCAACCTTGGGATTTTAAATATTGGAGCAAACTTCCTTCACCTTCATGTCCAATAAGGCTACCGATAATCGTAACGGGTTTGCTTTTGAATTCCGATGTAAAATCAGGTAATGGAAATTCTAATGTAAGTTGCTGCAAATCATTAATGGGTTCAATTTTAAGTAATCTAAAAACATTTTCTTCTTTTAAAAACTCAACTGGATAGGAAGTGGCTGTTAAATTTTTATTTTTAATTTCAGTAAAATATGTTTTAGTCCATGTTTCCATTTGGTCTAAAGAATTTTCGCTTGTCAGCACAAGTTTCATTACATTTGCCGAATAATGTGTCTCATAAAACGCTATCAATTCATCACGCGAAATATTGCCAAGGGTCGTTAAATCGCCGGTTGAAAACATATTGTTTGGATGGCCTGCCTCATAATGGTCGCGAAGCACTTGGCGTGAACGCCAATAATCGTTTTGCAGGTTTTTCTGATGTTCTGAATGCACTGCATTGACTTCTCTTTCGGTGTATTCCGCCGTAAATAATGGTGCAATAAAAAATTGAGCAAAACGGTCGAGAGCACCTTCAAAGCCTTCGTGATCCACTTCGAAATGATAATTTGTATGATCTGGCGCTGTGTAGGCGTTGCTATATCCACCGTTCGTTGTTAAATATTGTTTATACGCGTCGGCATCGGGATATTTCTCTGTCCCTAAGAAAAGCATGTGTTCCAAGAAATGAGCAAGCCCTTGCCTGTCTGCAGGATTATCCAATGAGCCGGCGCCAATATTCATCGAAGCGGCACTTTTATTTAAATTTGGATCATGGACAAGGAGAACAGCTAGGCCATTATCGAGGGTCATTAGCCGTTGTTCTGACTTGTCCAATGGATGTTTTTTAAATGTGTTATTTTCGTCGGATGCATTATTCATAAATGAGCAGGCTCCCAGAACCATTATTAAAGCGGTAAGTGTTAGGTATAGAATGTTTCGTTTCATAAGATTTCCTTTATTTTCCTAGACCACCAAGATATTTTTATCAATCCAAGGTGCAACGATGAAACAGTCTGAGTAAAAATTGTGATGGTTTATTGGATAGATTCAAATCAATACGCCCTCACAAGATCAAATTTAAAACTCGAACGCGAATTTAAGCGTTTTACTGCTATTCAGTTAAATCAATCCAAATATTTATTAGGGATGGCTATTGACGCAGGTTTTCAACCTTCGCGAGAAAACTTTCATCCTCAAAATAACGATATAAATCTTTGCCAGGGCAGAGCGTCTCTGTATAGTCTTTATGCGTTTTAATATCGCTTTGATCCACATCGTAAGTATCCGCTAAAAAGGCCGTTAATTTTGCCAAGGCATCGAGTTGGGCATCCGAAATAGTTTGAATTTCATAGTTCCCTAAAACACAGATGAGAGCATGACCTGTGACATCATAGGATGTGTTTGTGTCGCCGGGATATTGAATGGGTCGCGCTTCATAAATATTGCCCTTTAAATCAATCATATAGTGATAAGGATTATCAATCCAATTTTTGGTGGAAATACTCCATGATTGAAAATTGATGAGATATTGCATCACATCTTTATCTTCGGCGAATAATTCGCCACCATGATGAATCGTAATTTTGTTGATTTCATGGGTCTTCGCGGCTTCGGCAATTGGCGTCCAGCCCCACTCGCTGCGCGTTGTGACGTTTAGATTTTCAGGATAGGTCGTTTCAGAAATTTCTATTTTTTGCAGAGTTGATATTTCTTTTATAGGTTTCTGTGTTGCACAGCTGGCGATGAGAAGCATCATTATTAATATTGAAATTGTACGCATTCTGTATATGTCCTTTCTGGTATTTTTTCTCTTTAACATATTCATGGCTTAATGTAGGTGGGACGGCTCTAAACGTCTAATGGTTTGTGGGAATAAGAAAGGATTTTATATGATTTTATTTTATCACAGAGCGAATTACTGAGTTCCTCGAGAATCTCAAGGACCAACTTTTTTATTTAAATAATATCTCATTAATTAACGTCTTCCAATTACAATACCACCGTAGCCACTTGTACTCGTATTAAGCACGCTTCCACAAAACACAGCTATATCACCTTTCATATCACCACCGTAGAGTTTAGCATTTCCCTCACCTATCATTTGAATAATTTGTTGGTTGAAATGGTAATCCACACCATTGTAGTGAATAAACTTGAACCAGTTTCCTGCCATGATATAATCATTTGCATTATTTCCAGCTATGACTTTTATGTATTTTTGAGCAACTTGGCTTATCTCATCAGGTACCAAATGATGTGTTTTCTCTACATAATTATACTGCCATATTCCTGCCATTGTTGATGAATATATTGTGTCATCCCATAAATAAGAGCTATACACGTATCCATAATTTCCATTCTCTGGATAAAGTGTTTCACATTCATAAATCGTATTAAAACGCCCTTCATACAACTCAATCAAAACAGAAGCATACCCACTGTTATGTCGCCCTTGAAAGAAAATATGTTCACCATCATCGGATACATGAATTTCTCTTAAATCTACAGTTGTGCCTGTCCATAAACTTCTAAAAACAGTTCCGTCGTAATGAACAACACTACCATTTGCACCCGCAAAATAAATGTCAGATGGTGAAGAGCCCCAAATATCATAGATATCGTTTCCACCTGGATATTGTGAATTACTTGGAGTATAGTGAATATATTGGCTACCGTCATATTGTATTGGCAAAGAGTTCGCCGCAAACCAGATATTGGTTTCTGAAAACTTAAATAATGAATTAATTCGAGAAACATATCCACTTGGCATAATAGCAGTTAGCTTCCAGTTCTCTCCATCCCAACGTGCAAGATTATAGAGCCCCGAATCTGCATGGATATCACCGACAACCCATATATCATTTGCATTTTCTATCCAAACATCCATAAAATGAGATAGATTTCCGCCTATAAGATGGAGTTCCCAATCAAAACCATGAGCGCTGGTATCTAGACAGCATTCCTGTGAATCTTCGCCACAAGTATGGTAGCCTGTTTCGCATTCTACGGGGGGTAGTGGTTCTGGCTCTGGTTTTGGGCAAGCCCAGAACGTTAAAAGTGAAAAGATAAAAACTAAAAGGTGGGTCATTCTCGGTTTTATTACAATGGGTAAAGATGCTCGCTTCATATCGTTCCTAATTTTTTTTGCTCAATTGCGCGGGGAGTATAAGCAAAAGCAGATACGAACGCAAAAAATATCACAGTTAAGATTCATCTCGATACATTTTCGTTTGCACGAAAATACTCGATGACCGCATAAAGGTTGCCGAGTGTCCCGCCGTAGGGAAACGCGGAGCGTCTGGATGTATCGAGGCACGATGACCGCATCAGGGTTGCCGAGTCATTTGTAATTACT
>CALBFA010000057.1 GCA_937888365.1 uncultured Fidelibacterota bacterium
TACTTTTGTTCATATCGTTTTTCTGGTTGATATGGTTCCTGCAGATTTGCAGGAATTGCTCCCGAAAGATTCCGGGAGTGTATATAGTCTATCTTTATTGTGTGCCACGCTGTGCCATGGCACGAAATTCAGAGGAGCAGATCGTCTCCAGATCCGCTCCTTTGAACTCATATTTCTCAAGAATGGGTTACTTGATGTAACCCCAATTCACGCTATTACATGCGCTATATCCAGAATCAATGATTGTCATATCACGATTGGCCATGTTTTTCCATTTTTTATCGGGCATCCCCATGGAAACGGTGCTGGTACTTCCGTTTACACCAAATACTGGCTCACCACTTCGTACTAATAAATCAGAGAAAATGGTGTCATGTTTACCACCTTGGTGAACGAGGTTCCCTTTTAACATTTCATCATCATTCCAGTAGTTCATGCCTTTATGTTTAAAACCGCTGGCACCAAGGCTGATACATTTGTCACGTACAACCATGGCATCAGCACGATCACCAATAAATGGCATGCACATAACTCGAACGAATACACCAGCAGCTGAGAAATCATGGATGATATCTAAACGTTTGCTCACGCTAGATGCAAAACCCTCTAATTGTCGAGCCCTAGATTCTGACAATGACGTGATCGTTAACTCAACTTGCACTTGGTCCTTCATACTCGCAATAAGTGGTAAATGCTTCTGAATCAAGTGAGACTTGGTGACCAGATGGACCATCCATTTGTTCCCACTCAGCCAATGTTTCCGAAACACCTCCAATACCTCTGCCATAATATCACGACCTAAGCGACTATCCACTTCACGCATCCCCTGAGGCGAATAACCCTCAGTAGCGGAATTGACTTGGACTCGCTTCAAATGTTGGGGTAAATTCTTCTTGCTCTCCAACTCTTTATCAAGTTTATCAGCAATCCAGGTCTTCACCTTAATTTCATTCCCGAAATCAGTATGCCATTTGAATGGGGCATTCTGCAGGTAACAATATCGGCACGCTGTCAAACAACCAATATTCGTGTTTAACGAAAATGGGAAATCGTTCAGATCCATCATTTTCTGTTTACTCAGGGCAATGCCCGGCTTCGTTTGTAATTCAATAATTTTGTTCATTTTATTTAATTTGGTTGAGCTCCCTCATAAGGAAGCAATTGTTTGCTCTCCAATACATCTGAAGAGTCTAGTGATTTTGATCTGCGCTCCCTGACCATCAGGTTTTCACGCATAATTTTAATATCAAAATATATCATACATCTATTGTGTGCCACGCTGTGCCATGAGGGAGAATTTTTTTAATATTATACGTCTAGTCCAAAGCAGGAATTAGAAAAATGGGTTATGTCGACCAATTTATTGGGTGATTAATATCATCATAATAGCAACACTCCCCTCCTGTTTTAATACGCCGACGTAAAATTGCGCCTATAACGGGTTGTTCTGCCTCGATTTTAGCAACTGCTCTCCAAATGGCTTTTGTTACGCTCGTGCGTGACTTCTTTGCGATATCTGATAATGATCCACCTTCTTGAAATTTTTGACGGAACTCAAAAAATATTGCATCGTGATAATGTTTAATCTCAGCATGATATTTACTCAATTTTTCGGTGTCAACGTCCTTATTCAATGATTCAATTTTTGTTTTTAGTTTTCGGATCTCATTTTTATAAAGGTCTATGGTCTTTTTCGATTCCTCTCCAAGCGTATTATACTTCTTTTTAATCTCATTGTCTTTTGCCTTTTCAGAGTAGATGAAATCCTTGACCAGCTTCGGGTCTAAAAATATACCAGTGAGACCTTTGCACTTTATGTACAACTCACCTGATGTTAAAGGGTTGTCTGGTTTCTCAAGCAATGAGTGGAGGTAATGGAACCCATCTTCACTAGGGTAGGATATTAAATGTCCCCTGAAGCAGACCTGCCATTCTGTATCTGTCGGTATAAATTCTGCATCTTCACTTGGTTTTTCAATTACACGTAATTTTACTGGCCAAATCGTGATAATTGTTTGGTTCGCGTTTACAATCCCTCCACTCTTATCAATGTCAGGGAATGGGGTGATAAACACCATCAATTCTATTATGGATTCATTATTATGTGCAACAGCGAGCTCTTGATAAATACTACGTTCGTCCGAAAAACGGGGGGAATGGAGGGTGATAGATCCAAGTTCATCCTCAAGTTCCGCCTGATATTCGTATTGATCAGATTTCATTATTAGGGGAGAAACTGATTTAACTTGACCCCGATAAAGATAAAAGCCATAAAAGTGGTTTTGGTTTAGAACGATTTTTGTATGAAGGTATTCGACCTCAAAGAAGTCTGGGTAATCACCATTTATAAGCTGAGTGAAGGAATTTGGAACAGAATTCACAGGGAAATTTCTCAATCTTGGTAGCTTCGAATATAGTCTGCGATATCCACATGTTTGTGATATTCGGCCAATGAAATTGCACTGTAGTCAAAATTATCAACGAGGGCTGGATTTGCCCCTTTTGCTAATAGGAATTTAACGATTTCGAGCCCCCCAACCGTAAGCTGCATGCATTAATGCTGTTGTACCGCTTTGGTTAACCGCATTAATATCTGCCCCATTCTCAACCAAGTATTTCACAATATCTAAATTCTTTTTTATAACAGCTTGCTGGAGAGGAGATGTTCCGTTTTCATCTGGCATATTTATGTTTGCCCCTGCTGCATGTAAGCATTTCAGGACATCTAAATGACCTCTCTCAACTGCAGCCCACAAAGGTGTAATACCTATGATATCTTGAGAATCAACCTCAGCTCCATATTGCAACAAAAGTTTTACTGCTTCTAATTGTCCAACTTGAGAAGCACCTCGCAAAGTGGTTTCACCATTTTTGAATTTTATCTCAATATCCGCTCCATTATCCAGCAATAATTTGGTCATTTCGAGATTACCATTCATACTCGTAATCATTAATGCTAGTTTATTTTCATTTAATTTCTGACCTAGTAACACCTCATGTTTAATGAGCAATTTTAATAGATTAACATTATCATAGCTTACGGCATAAAATAACGCACAAAGATTATCATCATCTTTTGCATTAACATCGGTACCTTTGTCTAGCAGAAGTTCAACAATATCCACTTGTTCTTTGTGTGCAGCTGAGATTAACGCAGTAAGCCCATTATCCGTAGTTGCATTAATATCTACACCCTTTTCTATTAATATTTTAGCTTTTTCAATCTGTCCAGTTGAGATGGCAGTTATAAGTACAGACTGTCCATTGTAAAGACGTGCATTAAATTCAGCACCTGCCTTTAATAAGTATTTGGTGGCCTCCAGATCTGCCAACATTAGCGGTGAAAATCCTTGATCATCAGCATAGTTAACGTTTGCCCCTGCAACAACAAGAAGCCTAGCAATTTCTAAATTTCCATTTTGCGAAGCTAACATCAGTCCTGTTTGATTGTCTGTTGTGGTTATATCTACATCAATATCCTTGTCTATTAACTCATATACATCAGCAATTTTATTCTTTTGAATTGCTTGAAACCACTTCTTTTGAATGCTCATCTTAACACCCCCTGTTTGATTCAACTTTTAGATACTAAAATTAACTGAAATGCTTATTCTTGTTGGTTAGAAGTGGACCCCATGGACTGGACGGCGTTTCGTGAAAGTTAGGTGTAAAAGAAC
>CALBFA010000058.1 GCA_937888365.1 uncultured Fidelibacterota bacterium
AACGACTTTTTTTCAAAATCAATAGGGTTACATTAATTTTGAGTCAATGCGTATTCCTTTTATGCTCAAAAAACCATTTATAATATAGTGGAATAAAAATTATACTGTACGACAAACTGAAAAAGTGAAAAGGAGTTTTTCTTGAAGAGATCGACAGTTGGCAAATTAGCATTCGGAATTATTGTATTTATTATTTACGCATTTGGACTTGAATTTTTTGATGCCGTGTGGTCGTTTCCCGGACAGCGGGCAATTCCTCTCATGGTTGTAGCCCTTGTGGGTTCGGGAATATATGTTTCTATCCGTTTGGGTTTCCCTCAGATTCGATATTTTATGCACGGTGTTAAAGTTACGCGTGGACACTTTGACAACCCTGAAGATGCAGGAGACTTGAGCCATTTCAAAGCTCTTACAACGGCACTTTCCGCCACAGTTGGTATTGGTAATATTGCAGGCGTTGCCATGGCCATTTATTATGGCGGTCCAGGGGCTCTTTTTTGGATGTGGATTACGGCTTTTTTTGGTACGACACTCAAATTTGCAGAAAGTACGCTTGCTATCAATTATCGTGATATAACTCCTGACGGAAAAACGGCGGGTGGACCTATGTACACCATTGAAAAAGGGCTAGGCGCAAATTGGCGATGGTTGGCCGTTGCGTTTGCTGTTTTTGCCATTATTTGCAGTTTTGCAACAGGAAATGCCATCCAATCATTTACTGTATCTGATCAAATTTATTCTGAATTTGCCAGTATTTTTTCAGCCGATCATTGGCTCATGCTTAAACATGTCGTTTGGGAAGGTTTCGAAGTGTCTATTTTACAAGTTATCAATGGCGCTGTGATGGCTGGAATCGTAGGAATGGTTATCATTGGTGGCATCAGCCGAATTGGCAACGTAACAAGCATCTTAGCCCCTATTATGGCACTCGTTTATGTTGTAGCTTCATTACTTATTTTATTAGCCAATTTTGGAGAATTGGGAACCAGTTTTTCACTCATCTTTTCCATGGCTTTCAACCCTCCTGCCGAAATAGCAGGTGCAGGCGTAGGACTTTTCCTCGTTATCATGAATACAATGCTGTGGGGCGTTAAACGCGGACTCTATTCAAATGAAGCAGGTCAAGGAAGCGCCGCTATCGCTCACTCAACAGCCAAAACGAAATATGCCGTACGTGAAGGTGCTGTGGCCATGTTAGGTCCGTTTATAGATACGATAATTATCTGTACCTTGACGGGGTTAGCTATTTTATCAACGGGCGCTTGGCATCATACAGAATTTTACGTCAATCGTATTGATCCAAATTTTATTGGAGAACTCTATAATAGCAGTCTTCTCACGTCGTTTGCATTTAAAGAAGGTCTAAGCTGGTTATTTGATTCAGGTGATATGATTATTACAATATCTGTCATTCTTTTTGCAACTTCAACAGCGATAAGTTGGTCCTTTTATGGCGATAGATCCACATATTATCTCTTTGGTGAAAAAGCTATTTTAGGATATAAGTACATCTTTGTGGCGTTCATTTTTATTGGCGGAATTGCAGAATTGGAAGCGATTTGGGCATTTGGTGATGCGGCTCTCGGCTTTATGACCTTTCCCAATTTAATTGCTATAATTTTACTGACACCAAAATTGAAAGAGATGACAGCAAGCTATTTTGCGATCGATCATCAACCTTATAAAAAGTAGCTCTATTAACCTATGATTCCAGAAGATGAATTAAGACAACTTTTACAGACGGCAATCCGAGGCGCCCGTTCTGCGGGTGCTATTATTCGGCGAGATATGAAAAGACCTCGAAATATCGAATATAAACGCGCACGAGATATGGTGACACAAACTGACAAACGCGCTGAAAATGTCATTATTGATATTATCCAAAAGCAGTTCCCGTCACATCAAATTATTGGTGAAGAATCCGGTCTTTTGAACGATAATGACAGCTTATTTACATGGTACATTGATCCTCTGGATGGCACCACCAATTTTGTTCATGGCTATCCAATTTTTGCGACTTCCATCGGATTGACGTATAAAGATGAGCCCCTTGTCGGTGTTATTTTAGACCCAACGCGTGATGAACTATTCAGTGCTGCAAAGGGTTTAGGCGCATTTCTAAATGGAAAACAGATGAGTGTTTCGAATACAATGGATATGAAATCGAGTATTTTAGCGACAGGCTATTATTATATTCATGACCATCTTTTTGCTTTAAATATGAAACTTTGGAACGAAATCTACCCTCATACCCAAGGTTTAAGGCGCGGCGGTGCAGCTGCTATTGACTTAGCCTATGTCGCTTGTGGCCGACTCGATGGGTTTTGGGAATTTAATCTCAATCCCTGGGATGTGGCGGCAGGCGTTGTGCTTATCAAGGAAGCTGGCGGAGAAGTCATCCACGCAAATGGCGATAATTTTTTAACAAAAGATACAAAATTAAAGCATATTATTGCGGGTAACATCAATATTACTAATACTTTGTTTGATATCATTAAAGTGCATTATTGATATTAAAATAAGACCTACTAATTTTAGGAATTGACATGAAACGAATACTAATCTTATACTTGCTCATACTCTCATTTGGATTCGCCAACGAAAACTACTGGCAACAAAAAGTTCATTATGACATCAATGTCGTGTTGATTGACACGAGCCACACACTCATCGGCGATGAACACATTCAATACATTAATAATTCGCCCGATACATTATCATTTATTTGGATGCATTTATGGCCGAATGCCTATAAAAACGACAGCACAGCACTTGCCCGTCAAAAAATAAAAAATCAGTCACCTCGATTTGCTTTTGCCCCAGATTCTACAAAAGGCTTTATTGATATTACAAATGTACGCATTGACTCCTCTGAAATTCGATGGACATATCGCAGCGCTGACACGATTGATGTCGCGAAATTCTACCTCAACGCTCCCCTGTTTCCGAATGATACAATTGACATCTCGATGAATTTTACAACGCGGATCCCCGTCTCGATGTCGCGATTTGGGCATATTGGTAACCACTATGAAATTACGCAATGGTTCCCCAAACCAGCCGTGTACGACATGAAAGGCTGGTGGCCCATGTCCTATTTAGATACGGGCGAATTTTATAGCGAATGGGGTTCGTTCGATGTCAAAATTTCAGTACCTGAAAACTATCGTGTTGCATCAACGGGTGTTTTGCACAATGCATCCGAAATTAAATGGCTCGACAGTTTAGCAACAGAAGGGAATGCTTTTGTTGATTCACTCGTGTTAAACAAAGATGCATCAATTGATTCTCTTGATGCAAAAGCCGCAATTGATAATCCAGTATCATCAAAAACGTATAAAACATTACGGTACACGCAAGATAAGGTTCATGATTTTGCTTGGTTCGCTGACAAACGATTTATCGTTTCAAAAAAATGGTATCAAGAAATATCTACATCCGATTCGATTGCAACGTGGTTATTTATAATCCCTAATAATTTGCGCAATTTTAGAAATGGTCATCTATTTATTCGGGAAGCACTAGAAAAGTATGGCCAATACTTTATGCTTTATCCCTACTCACAATGTACTGTCATAGATGGGGATTTCTCGGCTGGCGGCGGCATGGAATATCCTATGATTACCGTCATCAATAATTCATCCGATGAAAAATGGATGGAAACCGTCATCGTACATGAAGTTGGGCATAATTGGTTCTATGGACTGTCAGGCAACAATGAGCGCGATTTCCCTTGGCAGGATGAAGGCCTCAATACCTACGGTGAAAACCGCACAATGATAGAAACGCATGGTGAAGGACCTTTTTATGTATCACGCGTGTATACGCCTTACATTGGCAAATATATCCAGAAATATGTTGAAGCCGCCAACCACTTAGACGGCGAAATTAGAGGCTATTACCGTTTAGCATTAATGGACAATGATCAAGCAGGTGACTTACATTCAGAAATTTATACTGATACTAATTATGGAGCCGTCGTTTACAGCAAAGTTGGTCATGTGACGCGTCTATTGGAGAAATACCTTGGAGCCAGTCTCATGGATTCGGCATTTCATACCTATTTCGATGAATGGGCCTATAAGCATCCTCAACCGGAAGATTTACGCGAAGTATTTGAACGAATTTCAGCAAAAGATTTATCTTGGTTTTTTGATGTTCTTCTTGGTAGCAATGCAAAACTTGATTACGAGCTAGTGGATGTCTATTACACCAGTGAAAAAAATGAAACTGAAATAATAATGCGTAATAATGGTGAAGCATCTATACCTATTCCACTATTCTTGATGAGTGAAAATGATACCATTATCAAATGGATCGAACCTTTTGAAAATGAAACTAATCTAAAATTATGGACTGATGAACCTTTAAATAAGGTTGTTATAGACCCTGAACATTGGATTTTAGACATCAACCCAAAAAATAATCAACTCCATATTAAGCCCGAAATCAATCATTTTAATTTCATCTATAACCCTGGCGATCGGTATAGTATCAATATCTTACCCTACGCTGCTTTAAGCAGTATTGATTTAATCCGGCCTGGTATTGTTGCTTTCCATCAAGACAAACTTCAGTGGGATGCCTTTTGGAATATTGCCATTAATTATGGATTTGAATCTCAGAAACCGTCAATAGCGGGTGAATGGAAATCTCGGTATCAGAAGTTTGGGACGAAAATGGGTCAACTCAAAATACGAGCGCATTCAAATTATATATCTAATATGGCAAAGATTTCCTTTAAATATTTGATCTCGAAATCATCAAATCTTGAGGTTCATGCTTACACTACTGACTTGTTCAAGTCGGCTATTGAGACATTCCATATTGATACAAGCTTATATGATTATGGTCACGTTTCAATTGTTGATTTTATTCGACGCACTAATTATCAATCCGCTTTTGTGGACAAATATTCAAAATTTTCAATTGAAATTGGTCACAATAATGAAAAGAAGAGTATCTTTGAAAAATTTGAGTTCAATTGGGACTATATTAGAACGATAAATCCTGATTTTTCGTTTGAATACAATATTGATTTTTCGAGTATTTTTGAATCTAATAATCACTTTAATAATATTCCAAAACAATATGCTAGCTATCTTTCCACTGAAACAGATCCAACTTTCGAAAATATTTTTATTCTTTCGCGGCGCTCCGAACGATTTCTAAGTCCAGGTGAAGGCATGAGTTATGGAAAAATAACATTACCAGGATTCCTCGCTGAAAATCGAGAAATGTATCGAGCATTCTTATCCAATAGCATTACGCTGGATTTCAGCGAGATATTTAAGCCAAAACCGTTTATTGGATATGCTATAACGATGGACGCCCAGAATAATGTTAAGCAACGAAATGTTTTTGCCCTCAAATTCAATTCGGGCCCTATCGAAATATTCTATCCATTATTGACAGATATACAGGATACGAACGCCGAAAGCTTTAAGCGATTCCAAGTGAATTTAACAATGACACGATTTGACTTATCGTTCTAGTTATTGAAAAGTATATACTATTGTTATTTATAAGCTTATATACGTATTTATTTTATTAGAAATTCGCGAGAGAGGTCTCTAAACGCGTCTGCTACTTCATCATTTGGTGCTGTATCATATATTGTTTTTGATTCTGCAGAAAGCTTTTCCAAGATAACTCTCTTCGGTATTGTCGTATTTGTAACAGCGGGTCCAAATGAGGAAACGAGCAAAGCATGAATCATTTTTGACACCGTTGTAATGTTGTCATACATATTCGGAATAATTTTATAGATTCGACCCTCTGTCGTAAATGTAAATATTTTTTCATCTAATTCGAGAAGGCTTTTATAAGCCCAATGCGTCATGGAAACAGGGACAACAATTTGTTTCGTAAAATCAATCGCATTTAAGGTCAAATGCCCAAAAGTTGGCAAGGTATCAATAAGAATATAATCAAACCTTAAATGCTTAAATACATTAGAAAAATAATGAATTGATGAGGTGTCACTATCGGTTCGATTTGACGATCCATTCAGTTTATCAAAATCATAGAGACTTCGCGTAGCAGGCAAAACAAACAAATCTTTCCTAACTTTTACGATATGATCATATATAAAATCACGGTCATATATCTTTTCGAAAGGAGACCGTTTGATTGGATTCTTATCTAAAAAATAATCCGTTAAATTTCCTTTTGGGTCAAAATCAACGAGTAAAACTTTCATTCCACGAAGGGACAATCCCAAACCAAGATTGGCAGTAATCGTTGTTTTGCCGACTCCGCCTTTTTCATTGAATATTGTAAATTTGGGAGTGTCAAAATAACTGGGTCTGAAAGGGCCGTAATGAGTTGTGTGA
>CALBFA010000059.1 GCA_937888365.1 uncultured Fidelibacterota bacterium
GGGTTTTTTTGTGGAAAAAAATAGAATCATACGATGGCCCTATAATTAATGCGTATTGCAAGCAAGTTTACGACTTATATTTTGGAAAGTGACTCTACGAAACGATTGACCTCTCAGGAAAATGTGATAAACGCCAGTTACGTTAATGGTACTTGGATGAAACCGTGTATTTCATGTTCAAAAATAGTTACCCTGTCCTTTAGGGCAGGGATTTTCAATCACAAATAATTACTTGCTTAAATAGCTTTTTTTGCTGTATCAGTATTTTTTTAATTATGTATTCTATAACAAGCACAAGACTCCATTCCTCAGTGACCCCTTGGATATAATCAAAATGTATTTTTATTGGGTTTCACTCACAAGGCGGTTTATGTTCCCACGAACCATCATTCCAATAGAAAGGAATAAAATATGAAAAAATTAATCCTCAGTTTTCTCGTGCTATGGAATTTTCTATTTGCCTCATCAGGCGAATTGAAAGTTGGAGAACTTGCTCCGGATTTCAGTTTGAGTGATCAGGATGGAAATGTCCAAACATTGTCCGCTTATAGAGGGCAAAAAGTAGTCGTCTATTTCTACCCAAAAGATGATACACCAGGCTGCACAAAAGAAGCCTGCTCTATTCGCGACGACTTTACCATGTTTCAAGATGCCCGTATCATCGTGTTTGGGATAAGTTATGATGACGCTGAAAGTCATCGTGAATTTCAAGCGAAATATCATTTGCCCTTCATTCTATTAAGCGATACAGATAAGTCGGTTTCAAAAAGTTATGAATCACAAGGGATGTTCTTTGCCAGCCGGAAAACATTCCTCATTGATGAAAACGGTATTCTCGTTAAAATCTATGAAAATGTCGATGTCTCAACTCATGGTAAAGATATTATAGCGGCATTTGCAGAACTTGACTTAAAAAAATAAGAAATTTCTGAAAAAACCAATAGTACAAAGAGGCCCCAAACGGGGCTTCTTTGTTATTAATTGGCTAAAGCCCTCAATATCGATAATTGATAAACCCTGCCCTAAAGGACAGGGTAAGTGTTTATAAATGTGCTTTTATTTACGATAAAATAATTTCCGTAATTTCATTATATGAACCAATACGCATGGGTGGTCCCCAACATCCCGTTCCTTGATTCACATAAAGTTTGCTTCCGTTATGCTCGTACATGCCTTTTAAATACGGTTGTTGCAGATAGACCATATAATTAAAGGGCCAAATTTGCCCACCGTGCGTATGCCCCGATAAAACAAGATTGGCACCATAGATAGATGCCTCTTTTACGGCGAAGGGTTGATGGGCTAGCAATACAGAAGGCGCATCTTTGTCAATTTCTGAGAATGCTTTTTTAAAGTCAGGAGCATGATTTTTCCCAAATCGTTTTCCTTCATGGTCAGGAACACCAACTAAATAGAAAAAAGCATTTCCCTTTTCTATCTTAATATTTTCATTGTGTAAAACACGAATCCCTAAATCATTTACTGCCTTAATCCAACTATCGACGCCATTATAGTATTCGTGATTTCCGGTAACGAAATAAGTACCATATTCGGCTTTTAGCGTCTGTAATGGTGTGATTTCGCCCTTAAGCTTATGAATTGAGCCATCCGCTAAATCACCCGTAATGGCAATCAAGTCAGGCTTCAATGCATTGACAGTATCAACAATGTCAGCAAGTGTTTTTTTTGTCATGAGTTGACCGATATGAAGATCTGATATTTGGACAATTCGAAAGCCGTTAAAGACATCAGGCAAATTATTTATTTTAACGGATATTTTTTTGACTTTGGCTTTCGTCAAATATGTATAGACGCCACAACTAGCCATCCCAAGAACGACAAATGATGTCCCAATTGCAAAGGATTGACGCAGAAATTCGCGTCTCTCTGTATTCATAGGCACATTTTGTGTGGAGGATTTAAATTTGTAAAAAAGAAACGTCAGCCCGTTAAAGACATCCATCATAAAAGTCGAGAAGAAAAGCAGCATCATCATTCCGAGCCACAGATACGCTATCCAAGAAAGAATAAATGATACTTGATAGGGAAGGGTTCTAGACAAAAGTATTGAGATGGGAAACATGGACGCCAGAGCAATTAATGCGTAGCTGGTGTAGAGTCGGAAATCACCTGGTATTCCAGTGTCGCGAATAAATCGCATCCAGATATAATAATGAATAAGGCTGATGACCAGAGTCCCAACAGTAATAAAAATGATAAACATTAAGAGTCTTGACATGTATTTATCCTAAAAAATTGAGTGAGAATTAAGTTTTATTAAATAAGAATTCATATTTGGGGCATTATAATCCAAGAGTGTTGTATTGAAATATCAAATTTTATTTTTAAACCCTAATATTGTTCGAAAAAAAGGGGCTCAAGAGAACCCCTTTAGTTTTAAAAATGAATATCGTGTCTTAGGGACCGAATCGCAAAGAATTCAGAGACATATCCACGTTAATTTGGAAACGAGTTGCATCTATATCAAATGCACCGTCTTGTATAATGGCAGGTGAATAGATAAATTGAAAAACACTCATCGTAAAAATTGGTGATAATGAACCCTTTAATTCATAGCTGTCGTCATCTGTTTTTACAAATGCGCCGGCAAGTAAAATATCAATAGCTGCCACTTTAGGAACATCACTTAAAATACGAAATCCATGAATGGCAGTCGTACTGGCAAGCGTGTTAGTCGAATCATCATAGAGATAGCCTGGTATGGTTAAACGGTTTTGAAATGTCAATAAATCCCCCGCCATTAAACGTCCATCATTGCGAGAAAACATAAAAGCGTTGTTAAAATCCGGATCAACATCCGTGCTGAGATAAAAGCGGTCTTGAAGCGGTACGCTACCAAAAGTCATCCCTGAGAAAGCGTAAAAACGGATAGATTCTGTGTACGTTAGCTTTTTACGATAATATGCCGATGCGCTTGCTTTGGAAAAGAGATCGCCTTGACTTGGACTTCCAATCATATAATGAGCTTCGAATTTGCTATTCCATAAGGCGCGTTTTGCTTCTTTTGTGAGTCCCATATGGAGTTTTGTAAACGTCCCAACACTCCAAATATTTGAGTCAAAATAATGGACGGTGGCATCTGAATCTAATATGCCATCACTCACTTGATTGAGACTGACACGTGATGAAAGTTCTATTTTATTGTCCACGTTCATGTGGTCACGCCATAAAAGTTTACCCCCCAATTCACCCATAGAGTAAGCCCAATGATTTGTAAAACGGCCATTTACATTCAAAGCATCGCTAAATAATCCAAAGTAATTTTTCGAAAATTTCCCACTTGTTTCAATTTTTTTCGTATCGAGACCGTACTTTACTTTCAATTTCCAGTCAGCACTCCAATCGATAAAATCATTGTGGGCAAGGGAAAATCCGACCTTCAATCGATCCGTTTGTTCAGACCATAAATAGGGATTAAGGTAGAGCAAGTAATCGGCTTGACGATTCATGGCAAATTGAAGGGTCTTTATTTTAAGATTCAGCTCCTTGTCGTTATTGTAACGATTCATGTCCAAAAGCACCATCTCAGGATCCAGTTTTACATTTTTAACGGGAAATTCTGTCTTCAGCGTAAAGTTACTTTTTGTTGTAGATGGCTTTATCCATACGATTTCAGATTTTTCGTTATCTCCGTATAAACCGACGGCGAGTGGTGGAGCAAAGTCTCCTAAGTTCTCAATATCGATGTTTGTTTCGTAAATTGCGCCTTCTTTATTAGTTGAGAAACGATTCAATGCATAATCAACTTTTTGGGTGCTTCCTAACATATCATCAAAATACCAACTTAAATCTTCGCCACTCATGTCTTCAAATAGGCGTCGAATATCTTCGGGTTGAGGATGATGATAAGCCCATTGATTAAAATACGTATGCCAAATGCTGTCCATTAAGGTTTCGCCTAAATAGGCATGGAGGGCATCTGTCACAAGAGCGGACTTCTTATACACCATCATACCGTAATTCATATTAGAATAAGCTTCAGAATGTAAATCAGCCGCTTGATCCAGATGTGGCATCCCAGACATAAAAAATTGCACATCTTCCGTGGCGGCTTTTTGAGGATCAGGTAATAGGTAGTTCAGAAATTTTACATATCCTGGCGCTTCATCCGTAAACGACAACATGGAATCGTCTGTATATTTTGTTCGCCAATAACGATTTTCCGCATAAGAATTTAGGCCTTCATCCATCCATGGATAATCCCGCTCGTTATTCCCAGACAATCCGTAGAACCAATTGTGACCCACTTCATGCATAATAACAAGTTCGAGTAAGGGTTCGAAACCGGCATTATTAATGAGGGTAATCATAGGATATTCCATCCCACCGCCAGCAGAAAAATCACCATCCACAACAGAGGCATGTTGATAGGGATATTCCATAAACCATTTCGAGTAATATTTTACGGCATCACTAATAAAAATATTGGAATGTCGATAATTTTTGAAATTTTTGGGCAGCGTATAGGTCCACGTTTGAGTGACTTTACCGCTAGGATGCGTATATGCACCATTTGTAATAATGAAACGTTTGTCCGCAAACCATGCGAAATCATGGACATTTTCTTGTTTAAATTGAATCGTTTTAAATTCCGTATCGGACTTTGGCTTGTCTTTAAGAAGCGCCGTAAGCGTATCCGGCAAGGACTTTTTATCGGCTTTGATAGAGTCGAGCAAAGCGTTACCAAACGCTGCTAAAGAATCTCGCCACGCAATTTCGCTGGAATCCTGTAAAACGCCGGTGGCGGCCACGCGATAGTTTTTCGGTACGGAAATGTGGACATCAAAATCGCCCCATTCACTATAAAATTCGCCCATATCGAGGTATGAAATTGGGTGCCACCCTTTCATATCATACACAGCAGGTTTGGGATACCATTGCGTCATTTCATAGTGCTTGCCAAAATGTCCCAAGCGAGAAAGGACATTCGGTACGCGGACAACAAAATCTAAATCAATCGTCAATGAATCGCCTGATGGTAAAGGTTTGTTCAACGTAAATAAAGCGACATCTAAGGTATCATCGCTTCGATAACGCCATTGAATATCCCTCTTATCAACCTGGACATTGCTTATGTCAATCCATCCAAAAGAGGAATCGGGTAAAAAATGCATCTTCGTTGAGTTAGATTTAATTTTCTGTTTCGCCAAGGCGGTTTCATTATTCTTATACGCGTTTGGCCATAGATGCATCCAAATTTTAGAGAGTTCATGGGGTGAGTTATTGATATAGCGAATAGTTTCATGACCCGACACTTGGTGAAGAGAGTCAAGCAATTGGACATCCATTTTATACTGTACTTTTTGTTGCCAATAGTCACTGCTTTCAGCTGTTGAAACCATGATGAAGATAAATAGAATCGATGAAAAAAAACGTCCCATAGAGTTGCTCCTTAAAAAAGCGTTATAATATTTTTTTGTTTTCATTGAGGCATAAAGTATCAATACCTATACCAAGGACTATTAAAAAAAATTAAATGATTGAAAAACAGTATGATAGAGAAAATATTCGAGATGGTTTTCAGATGAAAAATACATAAGTAAATATCAATCTGATATAAGTATATGGATTTGTTCGGCTTTGATTGTTTTTTAGCTATGGAATCTTCAGCTTCAATCTAATTTATAAGGTGAAAAAAAGAAAGGTAATGCATGGATTATAAAACACTCCTAACCGTATTTAGCGCAGTTTTTATAGCTGAAATTGGCGACAAAACGCAATTAGCGACGATGCTTTTTGCGGCGGATAAAGATGTTAACAAATGGGTCGTATTTTTAGGGGCTTCACTAGCGCTGATTGTGGCATCGGGAATAGGCGTTTTGCTGGGTGGTGTTGCATCGCAGTATATCGGTGCAAAACAACTGAATTATATCGCCGGGTTTGGCTTTATTGCAATTGGCATTTGGACACTCACAAGCGCTTGATTAAGGAGAAATATTCATGAACGACGTCGTGCAACTCGTCGAAGAATTAAAATCGTTGGGAGATCCCCAAAGAGCACAAAATTCGCAACGTTATTTTAAAACAGCTAAAGACGAATATGGTGAAGGGGATACATTCCTAGGCATAAGAGTGCCCGTTTTGCGGGCATTTGTAAAGAAATATAAACAAACGAAGCGAGAAGATGCCTTAGTCCTTTTGAAATCGGATTATCACGAAATTCGACTAACCGCAATTTTCTTTCTCGTCAATATTTATCAAAAAGGCGACACCCGTTTAAAAAAAATGATATTTGAGGACTATTTGGCAAATGTCCAGTATATCAATAATTGGGATATTGTTGACAGTTCGGCGCCTCAAATTGTAGGACATTATTTAAATAATAAGGATCGATCCATTCTAAAAACCCTTGCGCAATCGTCAAGTTTATGGGAAAGGCGCATGTCAATTATTGCGACCCTGTATTTTATTCGGCACTATGATTTTCAATCAACGCTGGACATATCCGAAATACTTTTGCATGATAAAGAAGATTTAATTCATAAGGGAGTTGGATGGATGTTGCGGGAATGTGGAAATAAAAGCCAGTCCACTGAGGAGATATTTCTCAAAAAATATTATAAAGAGATGCCTCGAACCATGTTAAGGTACGCCATTGAGAAATTTCCCGAAACATTACGGCAAGCGTATCTTAAATCTGAGATTTAATTAATTTTCATGAAATAATATGGGGCACTTATTTTTTAATGCCCATTCCTGGAGTTTTGGTGAAGGCTGAACAGCCGTCGGATTGCCTACCATTTCTAAAAGTGGAATATCCGAGTTATGATTCCCATAAGCGAATGATTCTGCAAGAACCAAATTTTGCGCTTGAACCAAATGTTGAGCCAATACGACTTTATGTTGATCAACACAAATGGGACCTTTTGAATTCCCCGTTAAAAGCCCATTGGAATCGGTTTCCAAATCCGTACACAAAAGAAAATCAATCCCTAAATCCTGCATGACTGGTTCTAAATAATAACGAATAGAACCCGAGACTAAAGCAGTTTTGTGTCCTTGTTGCTGATGCCATTTTAATTTGGCTAATATCACTTTTGACAAATTAGGTTTCAGAAAATCCGTATAAAAAGTATCCGCATTATTTTGAAATTCGGACAGCGAATGTCCTTTATAAAAACGAATCATCGCATTGGCCATCGTTTCTTCTGATATCCAATGAAAATGCCGAAGAAAGCCAATGAAATAGATTTTTATTTTAAATCGTGTCGTAAGTAAACCCAATTTGTTTAAAATTTTAAACCCAATATGAGCTGAATTAACCTTTAATAAAGTTTCATCAAAATCAAAGAATGCGACAATATTTTGCGTGTTAGACAAGTGGATACTATTTTGGCGTGTAGCGGCTAAGCACTTTTTTGGTTTCGTCATACCCTCGCGTAATGGCGATCTCTGCATGTAAAAAGTTCCACGCAGACAAACCGGTATAGACATTTATAACCATATCTGGTTCTGATATTTTCAGCTGATTTGATGCGATGAGGGACATGGATAGCATGACGGTTTCATGTGCGATTTCTTTGACCGACGGTGCTTCCACCATCCAATAGGCATTTTCGGGGCGAGGTAATTTCCATTTGGATTTACTTAAACTTAAATCATTTGCATTGAGGAAATGTAAACTATCACCTGGAAATGAGCCCTCAGGAAATGTCAATACATTCACTGCAATAATAAATTCAGCCCCCATATTTCGCACAACATCAACGGGAACAGGATCAACCATTCCGCCATCAACAAGGACTTTATTCTCGTATGACATAGGTGTAAAAACAATGGGTATAGACGAACTAGCTCGGACAGCCGTGGCGAGATTTCCCTTATTTAATACGAATAAATCACCGGTTAAAATATCGACAGTCGTTGCCGAAAATGGAATTTTCAAATCCTCGATATTTTGCTCTAAGAAAAGTATATTTAGAAATTCCTGAATTTTATTGCCATCAATAAACCCTTGCAAAGGTAAAACAGGGTCGATAAGTAAAAAAATATCGCCGAGTTGTGAATTTTGCGCAACGCTTTCGAGGGAATCAACACTCAATCCAGATGCATATCCGCCACCTATAACAGAGCCCATGCTGCTGCCTGCTATGAGATCAATCCGCAAGCCTGTTTCTTCTAAGGCGCGAAGAACGCCAATATGAGCGAATCCTTTCGCTGCTCCTGCACCCAATGCGAGACCCAATTTAAAATCTTGCTTTTGAGAGCCATTAAGAACACTTATAAAATGCTGGCGAGTCATTTTTTTAGATTTTACATTATCTTCTCCCCTCAGAATTGAGCCATCTAGGAAAAAAAGAAGTGATATAAATATCAATGAGTATCGCCATGTTTTCATGGCGACAATATGCTTCATTATTGTCGAAGTTTAAATCATTATATTTCGTTATTATTAATGAAACACGATACTCGAATCACAATACTCTATTTTTTCCATAGAAATCATTCACAAATCGACGAGGCGAGTATCCAATCTAAAATATATTCCGAGTTAAGGGCATTATTACCAACATATTATTGATAAAAAGAGCCACCCGCCGGAGTTGAACCGGCGACCTACTCATTACGAATGGGGGATCTACAATTTACCTCTAGATACCCAGATATCCATATAGTATTGTAGTATATATACTTACGATATAATTAATTTCCATTGATGTACCTCTATTTCTGTGTTAATTTAGTCAAAGTGTGGGGGATAGTGTGGGGGACGGCAATAATGTTTTACGTTAGCCTATTCTAAAGGACGGTGAAATAATGCCGAAGCAGGCTCGATTTAATACTCAATATCCAGGTGTTTATTACATCATGAGCTATTCATCCTCAATAAATAAGTCAGAGCGGGTCTATTACATCCGATACCGTCAAAATGATAAGTCAATAGAAGAGAAAGCCGGTCGTCAGTTTCGAATTGATCGAGGGCGAGAGCGAGCGATTGCCAACCAGGTCTTCATGCATCGGCCTCCTTTGGGGTACAAATTGCATAAGGGTCAGCTTGTCCTTTGTGAGAAAACGGCTCCTATTGTTCAATGTATTTTTGTGTCCTACAATATGGGGAAAGCTATTAAAGCCATTGCCCGGGAGCACGGAAAAAGTCCTGCCAGTATCAGGTATATCCTCAATAACCCGTTCTACATCAACTCTAGCCATCTCATCCCTCATGAATTGTTAGTGTAACATGTTTCAGTCGTTTTGCTGTGGTTTGATTCAACCTCCAGCCTTAAGTTTAAGGACCATGAAGGTTTTATTCTTAATACTATTTGCAATCGTACAGATATTTGGCCAGAGTTACTCACTTTCTGGAATAGTACACGAGGTTTATAGCCAGAGTCCACTTCCCGATATTGAAGTGTGTATCACTGACTATCTTGACACAAATTATACAATTGCGGTATTGAGCAATGAAAATGGTGCTTTCGAGCTTGCTCTGACTATTGTCTCAATTGATGAGCTGATAAAACCAGATGGCTTTGGTTTAGGACAAAACTATCCCCAACCATTTAACCCCAGTACAACCATACCGTTTTCAGTTATAGAGGTCGGTGACTACTCACTGCAGGCATTTGATATCCTAGGTCGGGAAGTGGCCTCTGTGAATCAAGTCCTTGATCCTGGACCATACGCGGTTCGCTTTAAAGCAGCTTCTGCTGGTCTTTACTTCATCAGGCTTGTAGGGCTCGGAGTCCAAGACGTGATCAAGGTAACTGCACTCGATGGTAGTCGTGAATCTCGTTTCTTCTCTTCAAGCAGTAATCATAAAACTAGTCAAAACTCTATCCACAAATCTACTATTGATAATCCTCGTAATTTTTGGGTTGAAATATTTGGTGAGAATGTTCAACCTTATTCAGAAACTATTTCGTTAGAAGAAGGTGCTAACTTGCGAGATTTCGAAGTCACTTTATCTGATTATGATCCTTTTTTTATAGGTAATCCTGGTGATATAAGTTTTAATGAAGGTGAAACAGGTCAATTAGACTTAACTCCTTTATACATATAAGAAGTGGCCCCCAAAAACTGGACAGTATGTTAGGTGTAAGAACTGGTTTAACT
>CALBFA010000060.1 GCA_937888365.1 uncultured Fidelibacterota bacterium
GCTGAACTGTTATGTCGCATTACTTCCTTCCAAAATCACTATTCGTTAATCCTTGTTGGAACTTTTGCTCGATTTAAGAACAAGGAACACCGATTTGCGATTGCTGAACTGTTATATCGCATTACTTCCTTCTAAAATCACTATTCCTTAATCCTTGTTGTAATTTCTTCTCGATTTACGAACACCGATCTTTTCACTGTTTTACCAAAAATCAAACAATCTCAAAAACCATGCGGGAAGCCCAAGTATTGGTCTATAACCCAAACAACCGACCAGTTATGTCCCAAGCGGTGTCCATCCATAGTTTCGGGGAGATAAAATACATTGATTTTTTCATTGTCCAAGTCCTGAGGATCGAAATCTAAGCTCTTAAATGCGCCGTCTTGTTTCTTAACTGTTTTCCATTGAAACAAATTAATATTTGAAGACCAATCATGCATAGTTGATACCTCTTTGTCATCCGAACACGTTTCGATTAAACGAGGATAACCCTTTAATGGGGCTGCGATAACATGAATTTCCACAGGAATCGTTAGGACTATTTTTGATGCAGCATGCGCCGCAATGACGCCACCATAAGAATGAGAAAACATCGTTAATTGTGCGCCCTCTTTTGTCTGAGAACCTAAATAATTTATGTATTTACTCAGAAGATTTGATGCCTCTTCAGGGCAGTCATTCCAATCCCATCGATAAAAGTAAATGACACCAAACTTTTCGGATAAACGCCTCACAGCATCGACCCACTCTGTCCCTGCCGATTGATATCCATGTACAACTATTATAATATTTTCTGGCTGAGTCGAAGAATCGCTCACTATTTTCCATAAGCCATTCGCACGATTTATAAGCATCCAACCACTGTCTTTTATTTGGATGCCACCGACTAATTCTTGGCTCGAAATCTCGCCTTGAATGTTCGTCCCTACTTGTTCTATGGATTCAATCGTTTCATTTGTTGAGCTACAGCTCAAAACAAAACTAAAAAGCATCATCATAAAAAGAATCTGATGCATTTTAAAGTGGATAATATTTTTCATTTTAACCTTTATTCTCTTCCATTTGATTGTGGTTTGTTGACAAGCTTCGGACTGCATACCCCGCTCTTAATAAAGAGATTCCAGGCAATCCAACTAAAAAAAGGAGCTTGACAAAAATCGACTTATCGGTTTGTAAACAAGAAAGAAGTACGACGAGAATCATGATGGCGCCTAATATAATTCCCCCTAGATGTAAAACCCAGTTTAACTCTTGCCGTAGGATGGTTGCGCCACGGATAAAAAGTCCTGTCAAAAGCAACAATATTAGGTATAGGGAAACGATTCCTGCTTTTTGTTGTAGCGCAAAGTTGTTAAAATCAACTGCAGCGAAAATGGCCAACACTGATATTATTAGACTAGAAAGTAGCACAAAGCCTGCGTTCTCATTTTTTGTCAGCGCGTTTTTTACATTCATTTTTTTTTATCAGCGAGTTCAGCGAGTTCTTCGCCGGAAAAATAATTCAGGAAGTTCGCAGTTTTGGGTATCGGCTGCGATGGGAATTCAAAGACGCACATCGCATTGGGTGTAAATCCCTTGCCGCGCCAAGGTCCCGCAATAGCCATCTTAGAAAAATTATACACCATCGGGTGATGGCTTACAATCACCGTTATTCCTGTGTAATTTGATAATGATTGAAAAAAATGAATGAGATTCGGTTCCGCCAACCAGGCTGCCGTAAGCAGCGGTATACCCTTATAATTCTCATGGATGTGTTGTGCCGTTTGCTCCGCCCTTATGAGGGGGCTATGCAAAATTCTATCAATACTTGGGAAAATCGTCTTAAGCCCCTGCCCTGCTTCTTTAGCCAATTGATGTCCTGTTTCCGTCAACTTTCGTTGGAAATCACGAGGATGTCCGAAAAAATCTTCGGCATAACCATGTCGAAAAACGATAATTGTGTGCTTTCTATTGTTCATGAAGCGGAACCTATCAGCGAGATCTCATTCCGCAAGTTAATTTATTATGCCACTTGCTGGTTCTCTTTTTGCTCTGTGGTGGAACTTTTTTCACTTTGTGAGGAAGACATTTGTATTATTGGGCTAAAGCCCTCTTCTTATCTGATTTCGATTCCCAAAGCTAAAGCATTGGGTAATTTTAATATCGCTCATAACACATTCCTTTTTTATCTGCGTTAATCTGCGTTAATCTGCGTTAATCTGCGGAATTAGCGGGGAGATTATTCTTTGTAAAACTATCTGGCAAAACTTTTTTGTATTTATAGCCTTTTTTTTTAACAATGATTTAGCTTCTATTGAGCCTTTACTCTCGCGGCTTTCCAAATACATTAGCGAAGCATGAAATTAACGACTTTTAATGATAAAATTTGGAGTAATTATGTCAAAAATAATTGATGTTTTTGGACGGGAGATTCTCGATTCAAGAGGAAATCCAACAATAGAAGTTGATGTCTATTTAGAGAGCGGTGCCTTTGGTCGCGCTGCTGTTCCTTCTGGTGCATCAACAGGAGAGCATGAAGCGGTAGAGCTTCGCGATGGCGATAAGTCTCGCTATTTAGGGAAAGGCGTTTTAAATGCCGTTGAAAATGTCAATACGACACTTTCCAAAAATATCATCGGCATGGAAGCTGTCAATCAGCGTCAAATTGACGAAAGAATGATTGAGTTAGATGGCACGCCTAATAAGTCAAAATTCGGTGCAAATGCTATCCTCGGTGTTTCATTAGCGGTTGCAAAAGCCGCTGCGATGGATTTTGATTTATCCTTTTTCGAGTATCTCGGTGGCGAAGAAGCGACGATCCTTCCGACACCTATGATGAATATTTTAAACGGCGGTGAACACGCCGATAACAATGTTGATATTCAGGAATTCATGGTTTTCCCTTATGGTGCATCGAGTTTTTCCGAAGCATTGCAAATGGGAACCGAAACATTTCATCATCTTAAAGCGGTTCTCAAAACAAGAGGTCTCAACACAGCCGTTGGCGACGAAGGTGGATTTGCGCCAAACCTACGAAGCAACGAAGAAGCCATCGAAGTTATTTTAGAAGCCATCGAAAAAGCAGGTTATAAAGCAGGTACAGATATCGGTTTGGCTTTAGATGTCGCTTCGTCTGAGATTTACAAAGACGGCATGTATCACTTGGCTGGCGAAGGTAAAATTCTGTCTCCGGACGAAATGATTGGGTTCTACGAAAATTGGGTTCAAAAATATCCTATCGTCTCGATTGAAGACGGCATGGATCAAAATGATTGGGAGGGATGGCAGAAATTATATGCACGTCTCGGCCATAAAATTCAGCTCGTGGGTGACGATTTGACGGTGACAAATCCTCGCTATTTGCAAAAAGCCATCGATCAGAAAGCGATTAATTCTATTTTGATTAAGCTTAACCAAATCGGTACATTAACTGAAACAATGGACACCATAAAGTTAGCCCATGAAAATGGATTATCCTGCGTTATCAGCCATCGTTCCGGCGAAACGGAAGACACGTCGATTGCCGATTTAGTTGTGGCAACAGGTGCTGGCCAAATTAAAACAGGATCGGCATCTCGTAGTGATCGCATTGCCAAATACAATCAACTCCTCCGCATCGAGGAAGAACTTGGTGAAGAAGCTCGTTTCTTAGGCAAAGCGCTCGTCAACCCAAAGGAATAATATGGCAAAAAGACGGTCTCGTAAAAAGCCAGGGAGTTCAAAACTACAAGATAACATCAATCTCGTACTTACGAAAGGTTGGTGGATTATCGGTGGATTTGCGCTGCTTATCGTTTTTAAAATGTTCATTTTTAATGAAAATGGCGTTTTTGAATTGCTTCGGCTCCGAAAAGAAGTAGAGGCGACAAACGCGCGTATCGAAGAGCTGGAAATTCAAAATGCCGAGTTGGAGATGCTACAAGACCGTCTTTTATCTGATCCTGAATACCTTGAAAAACTTGCGAGAGAACGATTTAGAATGGCAAAACCTGGGGAAAAAGTTTTTCAGGTTTATTTCGACACCAAAAAATAAATTCAATCCCTATTTTTTGCGTTCTCTCTTGGCTAAACGATTCAATATCCTTCGAAAATGAAACACTCTCTCGTGCATGAATCTTATAATAATATCACATCAAATAGCGTATAATGAGACGATTCGCGCTCTATTTAATGCTTATTTCCCTAGGCTGGAGTCAAAAAATTGACTCCACAAATGTATTAAGTCTTCGGGATCATATGAGTCTGCAAAATCGTGCCACGATAAACAAGGATGGACAAACTGCGAAACTGAATTGGAGCATTCACAACAATCTTACGCAAAAAATATATTTGCGTGAAAGTTCGTCATGGTGGGATCAAACACAAACCCTCGATAACGCTTTGCATGTTTTATTAAAATTCCCATTGTACAAGAACGTGCGCTTGGGACTTTCTTGGAATGATGACCGTTATCTTGACAAGCGTCAGACGCAAAATAAATACTTTCTATATCAAGGCGCCGCAACAGGCATAGAATTTCATTCTCCTCAAACGGGTGATCTTATTTTGCTCACGGGTTATCGACGTGAAAACCGCTTTGATATTGATGATATGGGTTCCTATTACGCACTGCAATATGATGGACAATGGTTCAAAAAATCTCAATCAGGGATGGCTACTTTCGATGGTGAACGCAGCAATTTTGACAGTCGATACCATAAAAACATTAATGCAAATTTGAATCATCGTATTAATTTTGGTGAGGCAGCATCCATTCGTAACCAAATACGCCTTCGCGATTTGCATCAAAGTAGCTATATCGATTCCCAAGCATCCTTACAAACGCGTGACATTTATGAACTTCAATACTTGTCTCATTTGGATTATGCAATTAGTTCGAAACTCAAATGGGGATATGAGCTTGCGTGGTCCGATGTGCAATCGTCCCAAGCCATCGAAAAAGATGCCCTTAAGACATCACAAACAGAAAATGTGCATTTTGATTTAACAAATTCGGTTTTTACCACTTGGGTTGATGACATCCAACGGGTGCGATTGAGTTTTGAAATTAAAGACGAGCAGCAAAAGCATTTTATCGACTATTCACGCAATCATTACGCCCTTAAAGCCGACTACATTTTTGACACCGAATCTTGGATTGATACAGTTAATATTTCAGGTGCATTGACTCGCTTAAAACACGATACGCCTGACACATTAAATGATGATGACCGAGACGAATTGCGGATTTATTCGGCCTTGGCTTTTGGTTGGAAACGTCATGAATGGAAATACACCATGGGCGGTGACATAAATTTTTTCCATTTGATTTATTTATTTTCCAGCCGCAGCATCGACAATCGATGGAATCGCCAGTTTCGATTTTGGAATGAATATCAGTGGAAAACCCGGAATTTTAGTGGCAAATCCTATGGCAATGTCGCGGCAAATTACTACATCTACGATTTCGAAAACGATAGCAGCCTGGCAAGTTTAGATTTGATTTCCAAAAGTTTTGTCCATCGTATTTTACAGCTTCGTCAAACGTTGCAATGGGATATTTCTTCAAATTTCAGATGGACTTTTGACAGTCAATTTCGGGGTGATGAAAATGGTCGTTTGGATTGGATGGCATTTGGGCAGAATCAAACTCAATTTAAAGAAACGATTCATATTGAAAATCGGTTCTACTATAAATTTCAGCACATTAATTTGTATTTAGGATGGATCAACCAGCGCGTTTTGACTTTCCGTTTTGATGATAAACCGCCACAGCGCTGGGAACGATATGGACCATCTCTTGGTGCAAGTCTTCGAAATAAACGCATAAAGTTTAGCATTGATGGCATCCGTCGCGAAGTTGATAATGCTGGTGATATAACGCGTTCACCTTTTTTAAAATTGTCACTGAGTTATTATCCATAAATATGATCTGCTGCATAACATTTTAAGGATATTACTCGATGAAAAAGATGCTTCGACGGGAACTCCGATGCCCACAGCATGGCATCATTAAAATAGGGACATTCACGCAAAACAGATCCAGAGAGAAAAGATTATGCCTGAATCATTAAAAAATAAACGCAAACGGATGGGAGAAATTCTTTCTCTCCTTAAGACCGCGTATCCTCATTCTAAGTGTTCTCTTTATCATCAAAATCCATTTCAATTGCTCATAGCGACGATGCTTTCGGCACAATGCACCGACGAACGGGTGAATAAAGTCACGCCTCCGTTATTTCAACACTACCCGTCTCCCGAGCTCATGGCGACGGCTCCTATCGAAAGCATTATTGAGCTTATTCGTTCGACAGGTTTTTTTAACACAAAGTCTCAAAATATTAAGGCTTGTTCAATAGAGTTGATGACGCGTTTTAACGGTGATGTTCCATCCAATATAGAGGACTTAGTTTCGTTGCCAGGCGTGGGACGAAAAACAGCCAATGTTGTATTGGGAACCATTTTTAAAATTCCAGGCATTGTCGTGGATACTCACGTTATTCGTATGGCTAATCTGTTAAAATTTGTTAATGGGAAAGATGCCGTTAAGATTGAAAAAGAATTGGAAAAAGTCATCGATAAGGACGATTGGACATTGTTTACACATTTAATTATAGATCATGGCAGAGCCGTTTGCATAGCGCGACGACCCCAATGTGGAAATTGTGTTTTAAGTGAGTTATGTCCATCTTTTCATTTGATTCCCGAATACGAAATTGAGCCAAGAAAAACGAGAAAAAGGAAATCTTCATGAGTATCATTTTTTACGACAAGAAAACCTGTGGAACCTGTAAAAAAGCCCAATCATATTTAAATGAAAACGGCGTCAGATTTGAAATTATTGACATCATTAAAGAGGTACCTTCCCGGGAGTTGCTGGAACGATTTATCCCCGAAGACGATGTGAAATCTATCCTTAATCCACGATCGACTATTTATCGGGAAAAAATGCTTGGGAAAAACCCACCGAATAAAGTCGAAGCCATCGATTTGATGCAACAGGATTCAAATTTAATAAAGCGTCCATTTATAGTGGGAGGGGACCAAGCATCATTTGGCTTTAAAACGGACGAATTTAAAGTAAAGTGGTTAAAAAAATGATGTGATTCCGTCAAGCCTTTATTAATTTGTTCAGTTCGTCAGAGCGGTTCAAATTTGAACACAACCGAAAGAGTGAGAACAAAAATAAAATGGATTCGATGATTTACGTAAACGGAGAATGGCAAAAAGAAGCGGTCGCTTACGTATCCATAAATGATTTAGGTTTTCTTTATGGCGATAGCTTATTCGAAACAATTCGGTCTATCAATGGACGATTGTTCAAACCTCAAATACATTTTGATCGTTTGGAAAATGGTTTTAAAAAGCTTCGATACGAAAACACGCCTGATTACGATACCTTTCTTTCACTACTAAATGATTTTATCATGAGGAATGATTTTCAAAATGGAATGATTCGTTTTATCGTGACGCGAGGATTAGGCACTATGGAGGCTCCTTGGTCTTATGTGGGAAAGACAAATATTTACATTAAAGGTCGTCCCCTACCAAAACTACCGGATTTTCCCGCACACATTAATTTTGTTAATGAAGAAGATTATCCTGTTGCGCGATTCAATCCCGCTATTAAATCGGGTAATTATTTAGCCAATATGTTGGCGAAAAAAGATGCCGACGCTATCAATTCTTTTGAGCCTATTTTCTACAACAAAAGCAAATACATCACCGAAGGTGCCCTCCGAAATATTTTCTTTATTCGCGGAAACATGCTCTTTACACCGGCTTTATCACTTGGCGTTTTACCGGGTGTTATTCGTAATCTCGTTTTAAAACTCGCACCGATGTGCAATTTGCTCCAAATGGAAACTATTATTCGTTATGAGGATATCGACGGAATGGATGAGGCCTTCATCACGAGTACAGGCATTGGTATTTTACCTGTCACGTGGGATGGCTTTGAATCGGACTCTATTAAAACCTACGAACTCATGAAGTTATTGGACAAAGAATTTTATCCCACGGAAGAAGCAATACGTTTCGATAATTCGTAAATAATGAGATAATTTAAAAACAGCACAAAGAAATAGAAAAACATATGCATAAATTTGACCCTGAAAAAGCAGAAAAACTTATTAACCCCGAACGCTACCATGAGCTAAAACCTGATATCCTGTTACAAAGATTAGCCGTTCCACCTGGAAGCACGCTCCTTGATTTAGGGTGCGGGAATGGCTTTTTTACGTTTCCAGCGTCGGCAGCAATGGGGGAAAATGGTATGGTTATCGCCGCGGATACTTCTTCCGAAATGCTTTTAGCCCTCAATCGAAGAGTCCCTGGTGACAACGTACAAGTGCTGGAAGTTGAAGAAGTAAAATTGGATATTGAAGATGAGTCAGTCGATGGTGTCGTTACGATTACAGTCTTTCATGAATTTAAAAAGCCATCTGAAAATTTGGTTGAAATTTACCGAGTATTAAAACCAGGAGGAAAACTTATGATAATAGATTGGAAACCCGATACAGAAAACATGAGTGGTCCATCGCAATCAGATCGAGTTTTTGTTGATGATGCTCATAAAATTGTAGAAGAAGCCGGTTTTAGCATTATTGTGGCGGAACCCCATTCTGAAACAAAATGGATTATAATAGCAGGTAAGTAAATGGCAGCAATGATAACAAAAGATCGGGTGCCTTACTTTGTCAGTATCACAATACTCATACTTATGGTGGTTATTTATTCGCGTTTTCAGTTGATTAAAACATTTATAGCTGAGTTAAAACACACACCTATTTATGAAACACTTAACCAAAATCTCCAAGGCCAATTCACCATTAAAGATAAACATGGTGATAAAAAGGGTGAAATCCATATTTTTCGCTTAGATCATCCAAGCCCCAATATTAAAAGTTATCTAATGGGGTATAATGTTGAAATATCAAACAGGCGAGCACATAAAAATGCACAAGGCTTCTTTGTTCTAAGTCCCTGGGAGGGTGAAAGTACACTTGTAGAATGGTACACAATTGATCACATGTTTACTCCTTTAGGGCGCACTTTTAATATGGCTGAACGACAACGAGGCGGTGAATTCATTTTCAACGAAAATCATTCTGTGATTTCAGGAATATCACAAGCGGCCATCAATATTTTTCATAAATACCAAGGGGATAGTCTTGAGGTTAGGATGGACACAGATTGCTCAACTATTAGGGCAACAGAAATGATTTCGCGAGAAGTCTTTTTTCTAGAAAGAAAAGGTAAATAAATAAACATTTATGAGTAAACGAGATATAAGATTTAAATTGTTTGGCGTTGATCGATCAGGGGCGCGAAGAGGTCAGTTTACGACAGCTCATGGCACGGTTCAAACACCGACTTTCATGACGGTTGGTACAGCAGGATTTGTTCGCTCGATGACGATGAGAGATGTCGCCGAAACAGGTGCACAAGTTGTTTTAGCCAATGCCTACCATATGTCTTTAGGCGATCGGCTTAATATTGTTAAGCGTGCAGGAGGCATCCATAAATTAATGGGATGGGATAAAACTATTCTGACGGATTCAGGCGGATTTCAAGTTTTTTCGCTACCAGGTCGCGAAGTCAATGATGATGGCGTCACCTTTCAGTATGAAGATAATGGCGAAAAAATAACGCTAACACCTGAGCGTTCCATGGAAATACAACGTCTTTTAGGGTCTGATATTGTGATGGCTTTTGATGAATGTGTCGAATACCCTGCCTCACAGGATTATCTTAGCAAATCTGTGCGCCGAACGACGGCATGGGCTGAACGTTGCCGTGATTATGCTTTAGAAGATCATCAATTTTTATTTGGCATTATTCAAGGCGGAACGCATTCAGGATTGCGCAAACAGTCGGCTTATGACATCACCAATATGGCATTTGACGGTTTTGCCATTGGTGGCGTAAGTGTTGGTGAAGGATTGAATGTTTTAAAAGAAGTCGTTGGCTATACGACGCCTCTTATGCCAACGGACAAGCCGCGTTACCTCATGGGCAGTGGATTACCCGAAGATATCTTGGCCAGTGTTCATCGCGGTATTGATATGTTTGATTGCGTCATTCCAACACGTTACGGTCGTAACGGTACCCTATTTACACGGATGGGGAAAATGCGCATTATGGACAAAGGTTATCGTAAAGATAAGATACCAGTTGATACGGCGTGTCAATGTTATACGTGTCAAACTTACACGCGCAGTACATTACGCTATTTATTTTTCATGAAAGATCCTCTTGCAGAAACATTGGCCACTATTCACAATCTTACTTTTTATCAAGATTTGATGTCTGATATACGCCGTGCTATTGAACGAAATAACTATGAAAATTTTATGAATAACTGGCTAAATCAATACTTTAAAAAGAGCCGGAAAAACGACTAAAAATTAAAGGGCCGTGATATGAGCAATCCAGAAAAAACCAAAATTTCTTCCATTGATTTCAGCAGTGAAGACAGTCGCTGGAATTTTCTTAAAAACAAACTTAATGATCTAAAAGAAGGTGTCTCAGATAATTATAGCCGCGTCTTTATGGACGAATTGGTCAAACGATTGAATCAAACGATTGATGAATTTAACAAAGATGTGAAAGTGATGATTAAGAAGCTTCAGGAACGAAATGATCCCGATTTCACACCCGTTTTAAAAGAGCAAATCATCGAAAATGAGGGTGGAATTGATATTTCTGCATTTGATCGTGAGCTTGAAGCTGTGAAAGAAAACCTTAAACAATAAAGTCGTTTTAGCCGCAAAATATCTTAGAGGGTTGTGCTTCATTTATAATGCGCCGCTTTTTATGCTCCGGTAGCTCAGCTGGATAGAAATTAAATCAAAAAAAGCGCTTGTTATTTACTATGTAATATACGTTTCTATCTATGATGTGAATAGAGTGAATAAAAGTTCAACGCTTACCGAAGGGCACAAATGCACCTGGCAACAGACTGCGCCGCGGCATAAGATCAGGGCCTTCATAAACGCTTTTTACGTCAGAAACGGAATAGATTGCCGTTTTATCATACTCTTTAATGAGTTGGATAAGTGAAAAGACTTTACGCCGTTTGACAACAATGAGGAGCATTTCAACAGGATGCTCTTTTCCCATATCGCCATCGAAAGAAACAACATTAACCTTCCTCACGTAATTTTCCTGCCAGTACATCGCGATTGAATGAGATGCATCGAATTATTTCATTGCCGATACCAAAACGGCTCTCGATCGAAATACCAACATAATTTCCAACAGCAAAACCAGCAGCATAGGCTAATGCAAAATACCAATGATCCAGATTTGTAAAAACTTGGGAGGCAGCAAGTAGCCAGATAATGATTTCAAAAAATCCAATAAAGGATGCCAGCGCTTTTTGACCGCGGAATACGACAATGGTTCGAAATGTACCGAGAGAAACATCTGCAACTCTGGCAAAGAATATGATAGGCACCAATAAATAGGGATTTTCAGCTAATAGTTCCATTGTCATTATCCCCTATTCATTTCTATTGAAGCATTTGCATTATAAAATTACGTTTCGTTGATCTCATTTTTTTCAGTTGATGGTGCGTTCTGAATGTTATCTCTGTGCTCTAATCTCAATTTTATCCTCATTGTCCAATCAACGTTGCTTCAGCTAACTTCGCATTTTAGTCACCCATTACAAGGGGAAGTTTTAAGGATGGGATTGTGTATGCTCGGTGTGATGTGGGGTTAGAATTTTTGACATAAAAAAAGGACACTCTTTCCAGTATCCCGAGTTCTTTTTTTTAAGGGAATTTTGGCGTCTAATTGTTTGGCCAATAAGGTTCACTAGCTGGCAAGATACTTCTTAAATTTTTAACTTTCAAGAAAAAATGAGGATCCATATTCATCATAACATAATAACCTGCCATATCATGAGGTTGAACATCACCATTTCGCATGACATCAGGAATAGCATCAGGAGAGTAAGGACTGATATTAGAATAGGCAACTGCTCTTCCAAGTTCATGAAACATATTCTTAAATAAAGCATTGCCTGTTAAGCCACTATTAATATATTCTCCTGCGTTTCTAATATACCATATTTGATTCTCATTGTCAATATCCATATTTATATATTTTAATCTACTATAATCTTGACTATAGTCAAATGTATTTCCGTGTTCTATTGCAAGTGTACTGTCTTCTGGCGCTACGTTAATAAATGTGAATGGATTATTTCCATTTCCGAGTTCATCTTTTGATAAGTTTTCAATTGCAGTTGCTATGCTATCAATTACGAGTTGAGAATATTCTCTATAATCTGCACTTACATTGCTGAATTCAGGGCTGTAATGTAGTAAGTCTGTAAAGCCGTCTTCTAGATTTCCTCTTCTTGCAAATATATAAGGTGTTGCAAACATTAAGTCGAGTAAATAAAACTCTCTGTCTAGTTGATTGGCCCATACGTAATTGTCCCAATAGTTTGGGTTTTGTCTCATCATTTCATCAGTAAAAGTTTGTTGTGTGTGTGCTTCGCCTGTGTTTACTAATTCTGGCTTTACTCCAATTCGCATTGCGGCAAAAGGACCTGTTCCATCTTGTAAATTTCCAAGAATATTATCATCAAGCTCTAAACTATCAAATTCGTTTAAACCATAGTCTGTTGGAAATTGAAATTCAGCAAATCCATCAGGACCTGTTCTAATCATTTTATCTCCAAGAGTAACGTCAATTCCTTCTCTTGGAAGACCAAGACCATTGAATAATTTAGTTAGTAAGATTTTGTATGTTTCACTAGCAACATCAAGTTCAATATTAGCAGTTTGTTCTAAGCCTCTATCGTCTGTTGCAGTTACTCTAAATAAGTTGTATCCTGCGGTTGTTGGATTAACTAGTAAGGTATCGATGCCATTAAAAGAAAATGGAGCAGTACCGCTTATTTGTTCTAAGTCTAAACTTATGGCTCCACCATCATAATCAGGACTAGAAGCTAATAAAGTCATTATATAATTTGCAAGTGTTGGATTGTCAGGAACATTATTAATATTCAAAGTAGGTGTTCTTAGTGTTCTTTCAAGCTCTACTGGGAAGTCAACACTTCCATTTGCAGGAACGCTAACTTCAGCTCTAAACGGCTCGATTTGCATATCATCATTTTCATAATAAACAAGAAGACTATCTGCGTCTTCTATTGTTATTTTTCCAAGGTATTGTCTTGGCGCTTCCCTAAAATTAACATTTAATTTCCCACTATAATTTATGAATCTTTCAGTTCCAAGAATACTACCTGATAATTTATCAATTACTTGTAAGAAATAAGTCCCAATCGCATATTGTTCACTTCCAGTCACATTTCGTCCAGTAATATCAAAAACTCTATAAGTTGCATTATTAGTTTGTCCATTCAAGAAAGGATAAACATTACCATCATTTGTAACACTATTTCCAAGACCAACAACGCTAGAAGCAGGAATATTAAAATCAAACTTGTCAACACCAACAGTACCATAATTAGCACTAACACTCTCACCAAGCATAACACTAGTGTCCAGAGCTGTATAACTTCCTCTTTTTGCTATTACTCGAACTTGTTTTCCAGTATCGCCAGTATTAGTGGTTGGAGTGATTATAAGGGATTGGCCAAAAATCGATGAAACCATCGTTCCAATGATGAATAGAGTTAAGCTTTTTATTGTTGAAGGTTGTTTCAATTGATCCCTCGTTATCCCGTCTATTTAATGACGGATTAACTTCGTTTAAATCGAATGTGAATCAAGTGTTCTTTTGGTAGGCTGCTGTGTACTAGACTGTAAAAAGATTTTACCACAGAGGAAGCAGAGATTTACACAGAGGGCGCGGAGGAAATTATATGGTTATTTTTTCTGCGTTAATCTGCGAAGGCGCGGAGAAACTGAACAAAATTCTTGTTGTTTTGTTGCTGATATTCATGATGAAGTTTATCAGTATGATGTTCCTGTTTGTGTTTTTGAAGGTAATAATGTCAATCCTAATTGTTAGTCTCTAATTGTTATTCTTCCTTTTTCTATATTTCCTTCTTTTTCTATTAGTTGATATGAAACATCAGGGCTTGTAAACTGAGGTATTGAAGTATTGCTTCTGTTTTGAGTTTGATCTAAGTGTAATTCATGAAAGTGTTCGTATCCTTGGAAATTTCTTATATGGCTTGGTTTGTAATTATATCTTGTGAATAATCCATCTATTTCATGTTCTTTTAATTCATATGCTCCTGCACTCATATTTTCTTGATTTTCAGGATGTTCTAAATTATATGGTGTGTGTCCTATTAATCCTGTTCCATGTTGTATTGCTTCATGAACAAATAATCGTCTAATACCATTAACTCCTGTCTCATTATTTGCTGCATTATATGCAACATAAGCATCAGTGTTCCTAATATATAATAAATCTTGACTGGCATCTGTTTCTGTGTTTATTTCTGTATAATTATGTGTTCCAATAAAATGTAACATAATTCCATTATCGTTTACGTATAAACTATCTTCTAAAGTATTGTTTGTCAAGAAGAAATGTACTTTTGATTGTCTTCCAGGTCCTGCTCGCTCATCCAATGCATTATTTAAACTATCAAGTTCTTGTTCTATAATTGGCCTGTATTCTAGACCTTGAGGACTTGTATAATTTGGACAATAAATATTAATTATACTTGCTTGACCATCGTCTAAATTACCAACTTTTCTAAATTGAAAATTAGGCATACCATTCGTAATTGCTAATGTTGATTCTCTGTTCCATTGATTGACCCAGGGACTATTTGCCCAAAAACTAGGCCCGTGATTATCAGTATATGTTTGAACTTTTTGAGTGTCTGCTGCTGCGTCTACTGGCCAATTCAAGGCGTAGAATGTACTGTCATTGTTTAAGCTGTAAACTTGCATCGTATCGGTTTCGTTTAATGGTCCGTTTGTTGTTGAAACTTCTAATTCGAGCAATCCTTCTGAGTTTGTTATTCCCTCAGTCCCTCTTAAGACTACTCTTGCTCCTTCATATGGTCCTCCTAGATTTCCAAAGAAATCAAGAGTCTGAACTAAATGAATAAAACTCTCAACATCCATACTGATATCGGTTGAAACTTGATCTCCTCTAGTGTCAGTGGCAGTTAATCTATAAGTTGATAAACCTCCTGTTTCAGGAGTGAAAACTAAACTATCAATGCCATTAAAATATGAGGGGATATTAGTTCCACTAATTAATTCTAAATCTAAACTTGAAATACTCGCATCATAATCCGGATTAAAAGCATTAATTGGAAGAATATAAGTTTCTAGGGTGGGATTTAAAGGAACATTAATTTCTATTTGAGATTCTCTTAGTGTTCTTTCAAGCTCTACAGGAAAGTCAACACTTCCATTTGCAGGAACGCTAACTTCCGCTCTAAAAGGCGCAATTTGCATATCATCATTTTCATAAAAAACAAGAAGACTATCAGCATCTTCTCTCGCGATTTTCCCAAGGTATTGACTTGGTTAAAATCCCAGACGACTGTTTTATTGAGTGTCCAAGCGTCGGAAAGAATTTTGATTCACGGCTCCCATCTATTGCGATTACTTTGATAACATCGTAAAAACCATCTCCACTTAAACTTATAAAATAAAGTCCTGCTGAAGCCGCTTGAAAGCGAACACTATAGGAAGCTGGGGTAAGAGATTGTTTAGTACTTGCAACTTCTCTTCCTAAGAGATCATAGGCTTGAAGCACATAGTCACCCATTTCGGTGATAAAAAAGGGAATTGTGGTGCTCGGGTTAAAGGGTTGAGGATAATTATGCCCCAATCCAAATTCTCTGGGTTTCAGGAGTTCATCAATAGAAACAATAGTCAGATGGAGTTCATATTCACCATCATTATTGGAAGGCGTCATCATTGTTGCATTACTGTCTAAGATATCGGTAATACTGATTTGAATATTTTCTAATGGACTTTGGCTAAAGCGTTCGGAAACGATACCAGACACAGAATAACTCTGTGCAAAAGAAATTTGGAAAGAAAAGAAGGTTAAAATTAATACGGGGAGCAATTTTTTTGAGTTAAGTAATTCACAATTATTCATTGGATGAATAAATCTTGATGCTTTTGCCATACGTTTACCCCCGTTTATTTTGCGCTATGCTCTAGGATAATAATTCATTCCCCTGTTTGATACAAGAGTATTATTATACTCTCCTATTTGAAAGCTCCTTCATTGTTGCTTTAGCATAATCCGCAAAGAACATCAAGAGCTCATCATACGTTTTCGCGTCATTTAATCAAAACTTACTGGAAAATTCTTGGCCTTTCAATACATGTTGCAGAATAGTACTCCTTCATTTATAATGCGCCGCTTTAGATGCTCCGGTAGCTCAGCTGGATAGAGCAACGGATTTCTAATCCGTAGGTCACAGGTTCGAGTCCTGTCCGGAGTACACAGCAAATCCCTGTAACACAACGAGTTACAGGGATATTTTCTTTTTAAGACTATATTGTAATCTATCCAATTCTGGACAAAATGGGACATTAATTGAAACAAATAGTCATTCTTTAGTCATTCTTTTTTGGCCAACTGGATATATTTCGGTCTCGTAGGGGAAAAGGCAATGTCTATGTACTTTACTTCGAAAACGGGACAAAAAAAAAGCCCCAGATTAGTATCTGAGGCTCTTCTTTAATTATTGAAAATCACCACACTCGATCAAGTACAGCAACTCCATCTTGTAAGTTTTTATTTAATATGTGTATATAGTGATTTTCCGTAATTCTTATGGAAGAATGTCCTAATAACTTCGATACAATATAGATATCAACACCTGATTGAACAAGCTTTGAACCGAATGTCCTTCGTAAGGCATGAACAGTCCCGTCAAGAACATTTGCTTTATTCATAAACCGTTTAATCTTTTTGTACATATAATCGTAATTAAAATCAAATGGTTTGAGTCTTTTTTCTATATTTTTTCGTCTACTGACAATCTCAAATGCTAGTTTATCTAATGGCACATGTCTCACCTGGTCAAACTTACCAATAAGCCGAATCGTTTTTGCATCAAAATCAATATCTTCCCAACTTAACTTTGGAGGCAATAACTCTGAACGTCTTGCGCCGGTGTGAAGATACATTTGCAATAAATCGGTATAGTCAATATCACCTCCAATGGCTTGGAAGATTCTTCTTAACTCTGCATCCGTTAATGACCTAGGTTCATTTTTTTCTATAACTAACATTTTTACACCATGTATAGGATTTTCTTTGACGTATTCATATCTAGCTAAAGTGTTAAAAAATGATTTTAGTGTTCGGAGCTCAGTATTAACTGTTGCGGGCTTTATTAAAGATTCTTCAATTCTGTAATTACAATACTGACGTCTCTTTTTCTCTGAATACATTTGCGATACCTCCTCGAGCAACTTA
>CALBFA010000061.1 GCA_937888365.1 uncultured Fidelibacterota bacterium
CACACAACTCATTACGGCCCTTTCAGACCCAGTTATTTTGACACTCCCAAAATCTTCCATTTTTGCACTCAAAAGAGTACGTACATCGAGGAGTGCTCTATTGTAGAATTGAGCACCGATATTTTTGCTTAAAAAATCGATGAAAAATTCGGTTTCAAATTGGCTTAACTCAACGTCCAATTCTTTCATTAAATAGTCTTGAATCTGAGGGGCAATCGTCATGATTTCCTCGCGTGAAAATTGGATCATTTTTGAGTCCCTTTATGCAATATAATAGTGAGAATTTGATAAAACAGTATTGTAAATAAATGGTAAATTAAATGGTGGTTTTGTATTTGAATGCTGATTATGATTTGATTTATTTTCATAAAAATCTTTTTCCTTATTGCGATAAAATAACTACAAAAACGGGAATTGGTATTCTAAATTGCTCGGCTTTGGAGGAGTTTGGATGCGTCAAGATTTACAAGAAAAAATATTTATAAACAATCAATGGATAAGAACTGAAACGACCCGAAAAGTCCTAAATCCTTTCGATGATTCATGGGTAGGTGTAAGTGGTTTTGGGGATGAAATTCACATGAATGAAGCTATCAATGCCGCTGAAAAAAGTTTTGAAATATTTAAGCAATACCCGACACACTTATTGGCAGATGGCTTGAACAAAATGAAATTATTTCTTGAGGTACATCTCGATGAAATTGCAGAAACACTTTCGCAAGAAGCGGGGAAACCCATGGCGTTAGCGCAAGGTGAGGTCGTTCGAGCCATCCATACATTTGAAGACGGTGTTGAAGAATGCAAGCGCCAATATGGCGAGACGATGCCGCTGGACAGACGCCCATGGGGTGACGGAAAAACAGGTATTATTCAACGATTTCCATTAGGCGTCATCGCCGCTATTACACCCTTTAATTTCCCTCTAAATTTGGCGGCGCATAAAATTGTACCCGCATTGGCGTCACGAAATACTGTTGTCCTACGACCTGCCTCACAAACGCCTTTTACGGCGATGTATTTAGCAAAAGCCTATGAAGAATCCGGACTGCCCGCAGGTGGATTAAACGTCGTGCCATGTAATTATAATGCAGCCGACGTTTTGGTAGAAGACGAGCGCGTCAAAAAAATCACATTTACAGGCTCACCCAAAGTCGGTTGGAAAATTAAAGAACGAGCTCCAATGAAGAAAGTCTCTTTGGAGTTAGGGGGAAACGCCGCCATCATTGTCCATCGTGATGCTGATTTGGAAAAAGCTTCGATTGCAATCCGAAACGGTGCATTTTTCTATGCGGGACAATCTTGTATTTCAGCGCAACGCGTGTATGTACATCGTTCCGTATTTGATGCCTTTAGCCTCATATTTAAGACAAGCGTCGAGGCATTGAAAGTCGGCGACCCAAGGCTTCCTGAGACACAAGTTGGCCCATTAATAAATATGGATGAGGCGAATCGAGTTATGGACTGGATTCATCAAGCCATTGAAGAAGACGCAACCTGTTTGACCGGTGGCGAGCAAAACGGATCGGTTATTACACCAACAGTTCTTTTAGACTCCAAATCTAATATGGCGGTTAACTGCATGGAAGTTTTTGGACCCGTTTTGACGCTGACGCCTTATGACGATTTTCAAGAAGCTATCGATGAAGTAAATAATTCCGATTTTGGTTTACAAGCAGGCGTATTTACGAATGACGTGCGGCTTATTCAAAAAGCTTATTCGACATTAAATGTCGGTGGCGTCATTATAAATGATGTCTCTACGTGGCGAATTGATCACATGCCTTACGGTGGTGTTAAACAATCAGGTGTTGGCCGAGAAGGTGTACGTTTTGCCATGAACGAAATGACAGAACCTAAATTGCTTGTCATTTCCTCCTAATATCAACGATTATTGACTGGGAAATAAAAATTGTTAGAGCTCAAGAATCTTAGTAAACATTATCCAAATTTGACAGCCGTGGAGGATCTTTCACTCTCTATTCGTGCAGGCGAATTCTTCTGTCTTTTAGGGCCAAGTGGATGCGGTAAAACGACGACTTTGCGTATGATTGCGGGTTTTGAAACAGCCGACGTGGGTACGATTTTACTCAACGGAGAAGATGTCACAAACATCCCACCCTTTAAACGGAATGTGAATACAGTTTTTCAAAATTACGCCATATTTCCCCACATGAATGTTTTTGACAATATTGCTTTCGGATTGAATATTCGGAAAATTAATACAGAAGAGATTCAGGATAGAGTGTCCGACGCCATTAAAATGATGTCTCTAGAGGGGCTTGAAAAAAGAAGCATTGGTCAACTTTCGGGTGGTGAGCAACAACGCGTTTCTTTAGCAAGAGCACTCATTAATAAGCCTAAAATTCTTTTACTGGACGAACCATTATCTGCCTTAGATGCAAAATTGCGCAATAAAATGCAAATCGAACTCGCCAACTTGCAACGAGAAATTGGTATTACATTTATTTTTGTGACGCATAATCAGGAAGAAGCCTTAACCATGGCGGATCGCATCGCTATTATGAATAAGGGCACATTGGCGCAATTAGGCATCCCTGAGGACGTTTACACCGAGCCGGTCAATCGCTTTGTGGCGGACTTTATAGGCGGCATGAACTTCTTTGAAGGGACAACCAAGCACGTCAATGAACATCAAATTATTTTTAATTTAAATGATAATACACAATTTATTAAGAAGTCGAAAAAAACTTTACCCCAATTAAAAAGACCCATTTTAGCCATTCGACCCGAGCAATTCAAAATGAAACGTGTCCCAGGGAATTCTGACGAAAATAGCTTAGGGGCTGTTATTGAAAATGAAGTGTTCTACGGTGACTCTTCGCTTTTTATTGTCAGACTTGAATCAGGGCAAAAAATATCAGTAATGTTTCAAAATTATTTGCCAAGTGGCATGAATCCTTTGGTTTTTTATGAAGGTGAAAAAATATTTCTTTGCTGGAATTATAATTCAGGCACGCTCCTCGAGGCATAAGTAATTGAAAGCATTCAGCGAAAAAATGACCCTGATTTGGCCGCCCTTCTTTTGGCTTTTGGTTCTATTTATTTTGCCCATTCTGCTTATTCTCATTATCAGTTTCTCAATTTCACAAAATCATGGAGGATATGAACTTGGGTTTACGCTGGAACATTACGCTCATTTTTTTGATGCCTTGTATTTTAAAATTTTTCTACGCTCCATCGGCTATGCCATTTCAACAACGGTATTGACTCTTTTAATAGCATTCCCCATGGCGTATTACATTTCGTTTAGAGAATCACATGTCAAATATAAATTGATGCTTTTGGTCTTAATCCCTTTTTGGACGAATTTTCTTATACGTACATTTTCATGGGTTAATATTTTGGGATATAAAGGCCTTATCAATAACGTACTCATGTATGTCGGTATTATTGATTCACCCCTCATACTTTTGCATACATCTTTATCTGTGAATATTGGCTTGGTTTATTCCGAATTGCCATATATGATTCTTCCCATCTTAGCATCTATCGATCGCTTAGATAAATCTTTGCTTGAGGCATCAACAGACCTAGGTGCCAATAAATGGCAAACCTTTAAAAATATTACGTTTCCCTTGTCATTCCCTGGCGTTATTACGGGGATTATTTTCGTGTTTATTCCTACTCTAGGGCAATTTGTTGTTCCCGATATTCTGGGTGGTAAAAATTCTTATATGATAGGAAATGTCATTACGAATCAATTCCTCGTCACGCGCAATTGGCCATTTGGTTCCGCTATTTCTATATCCATCATGGTTTTGGTATTGATACTCATGATTTATTACTTGAGAAATTATGGTGATCGAGGCCAAATTAAGGATTTTATATAATGTCTCAGCAATTCAGACAGAATAATTTGGATTTCGGCGAAGGTCGAGGATTAAAGCTAACTACCATTGTTGGCTTTTTATTTTTATATATTCCGATACTCATCTTGATGCTTTACAGTTTTAATGCCTCCCGCGTTGCATCCCATTGGGGCGGATGGAGCATTAAATGGTACATTGAAATGTTTCAGGATCGAAATCTTTGGGCAGCCGTAACAAATACATTAATCATCGGTATTCTAAATACGGTTGTTTCAATAATTTTGGGTACCCTGGCAGCTTTAGGACTTCATCGATTTAATTATCGATTTCATCAATCATTACTTCTCATTCTAAATATGCCTATAATCGTTCCTGATATCATTCTCGGCGTTTCGTTGCTTATGTTTTTCGTACTTCTCAATCTTTCCTTAGGTATTGTTTCAATAACGATTGCCCATATCACGTTTAGTATATCATTTGTAACCCTTATAGTCTTAAGCAAATTGGCTCAATTCAATAAAACGCTGGAAGATGCGGCAAAAGATTTAGGTGCCAATAATTGGCAGGTTTTCTGGAAAATCACGTTCCCAAATATTTTACCTGGCATCACAGCAGGGGGACTTTTGGCTTTTACCATGAGTATTGATGATTTCATTGTCACGTATTTTACATCGGGAGTCGGGAGTACGACACTATCTGTCTATATTTATAGTATGGTGAAGCGTGGGATTACACCTGAGATTAATGCCATTTCGACATTGCTGGTGGCGATTACTATTGCACTGATATTTGGGATTAGCCATATCCAACGCAAGCCTCAAGATTAAGTGATGGAGTATAAATTTGCGTATTCAATATGAGATATTAGGCATTTTGGCATCCTATTGCCTCATAAATAAAGGTAACCGAAGCTAGTTAGAATTCTTCATAGATA
>CALBFA010000062.1 GCA_937888365.1 uncultured Fidelibacterota bacterium
ACTAGCTTATGGATATAAAGGCAACTACGATAAAACCATAGAATATTCTCAAAAAGCGATAAACATCAAGCCAGATTATCCAGACGCATACAATAACATGGGATTAGCTTACGGATTTAATGGCATGCGTGAAAAAGAAATAGAGTGCTTTGAAAAAGCAACTGATATCAATCCTAGCTATGCAAAGGGGTACTACAATTTAGGAAACACTTATAGTGATTTACACAACCATGACAAAGCCATAGAATGTTATCAAAAGGCTATTGATATTGACCCTGATAATTCAGACTCATATTACAGCATGGGGCTTGTGTATTATGATACAGGTAACAGCGACCAAGCAATGGAATGTTGGCAAAAAGCAATAGCTCTAAATCCTAGTATGGCAAAAGCATTAAATAATTTGGGAATGATTTATAAAGAAAAAAGCGACTACGATAAAGCTATAGAATGCTATCAAAAAGCGATTGAAATAAATCCAAGATTTGCGGAAGCATACAACAACATGGGAATAGCTTACGGATTAAATGGTGTGAGTGAAAAAGAAATAGAGTGCTATCAAACAGCACTAACTCTCAATCCTGATTTACCAGAGACTTATACAAATATGGGTCTTTTTTATGGAAAAGATGGCAACTACGAAGCAGCAATAGCACTCTATCAAAAAGCTATTGATATTAATCATGAATATGCAGTCGCCTACTACAACATAGGCGTCACTTTTCATTATAAAGGTGATTATAAGAAAGCTATTGAGTTTTATCTAAAAGCTGCAAAATTGGGAGACAAGAACGCTCAAGATTTTTTAAGAGATAAAGGGGTCTTTTGGTAGGTGGCTCATGGCTTTTGACATACTAAACAAAATGCTTACTTGGGTTTGTCCTAGAGGATTCCTTGAAAGTCTTTATCGTGTAAGAGCATATAGTCAAATTGAATTGAGGGCGCATTAGGAAAATTAGCTTGCTTTTCGAATATAAAACATGAGCTTAAAGCAGCATAAAAATGCAAGACAGATTGTTAGTATGACGTACGGGAGGATTGATGTTAAAAACTACAGATACACACCCAAATTGGAGGGATAAGCGTATGTTTTCGCCTACAAAGTCTATAATAAAAATAAACGTAATACGTTGGGCACAAGGCAATGGACACACGAAAACTAAATGAATAGAAAGGAAATAGCAGGTAAAGGAGCTAATGTGAAAATAATTGAAACCATAAAAAAATATATGAACTACAAATCTTTTATAGGGCGTATTAAAACCCTTAACACTGGAATCAAAAGACTTCTTTTAGTAACAGGGATTATTTTTTCTTTCTTATTATTCCCAATTCTATCTGACGATTCATTTTATCATTATTTAGATTTTGATGAAGATACATTAGCAATGATTCTTGTGGTAGGATTGACATTTGTCGCGTATTGGATTTTTGTTCGGATTGTTTTATGGATAATAGATGGTTTTAGAAAATAGGAAGCCCGATGCCTTACATTTTGTATAAGTAATGACAGGTAAAGTGCAAAATTTCAAGATTTGTAGCCCGCTCAAACAGAGTAGCGGTTTGACAGAGAATTACAACGCAATCAGCCACTACTCATACAATTTACCGTTGCGCAACATTAATACCAAAATTGAGAAAGTATGAAAATTTTACGTTATTTATTATTTATACCCGTTAGTTTAATAGTTATAAGCCTGATTTATTTACTATTTGGACTTCTATTATATTGGTTTATTGGTTTGAGTAAATTTTGGCTAATGGTTATTCTGATTTTCTTTGGTGGTATGATTTGGGGAATATTTAAAATGTTATCTGCCTTAATTATGGTCTTGATTAGTAAATTATCACCCAGTTTTGAATTTGCCTTTTGGACTATTCTTGTTTTAAGTATAATAAATGGAATTTGGGAAATTGTAAATGCTTGGTCAATGGATATTAATTATAGTGGAAAAGTAATTTTTGTAGCAATTGTATACTCAATTCTTGTAGTTGAATTGACCTTTGCTCTTATAATAGGTTCATTCTCAACTGAAGAAACATATTATGACTAAAAAAACACTAATTATTAAAATTGTTTTGGCTATACTTTTTGTTGGTTGCCTTTTTGATTGGAGTTATGGTTACTACGAATTAGTTCGATTTTTAGGAATGGTAGGTTTTGGAATTTTAGCATATGATAATTATGAAAATAACAAAACTTGGTTTGTGATTTGGCTATCATCTGCCATATTAATAAATCCGATTTTTAAAATTGCACTTGGACGAGAATTTTGGAATATAGTTGACATTATTTGGGCAATTTTATTAATTGTTTCAATATTTATAAAGACAGAAAATAAAGAAAACAAACTGAATTGAAAAAATAACGTTGCACAACAATGTATATAAAAAATAGGCGAAACAGTAATAAATTCAAAGGTTTTGGCTCGTCTCAAACTTTGTGCTTAACCGAAAGTTTGGTGCTTCGAAATCGCCTACTTTTCATATACTAACCGTTCAGTGCAAGGGAAGAAAACGAGACCGCAAACAAAGGGGCGACTGAAAAATGAAGAGTATAAAACTTAACGATAAAATATACCTTCCTGACATACAAAGAAATTTTGTTTGGAAACTTAAAGGTAACTATCTTGAAAAAGAAAATACCCAATGATGAACAAAAAAGATTTAAATGAAAAATCAAGCGAGTTTGAAGTCACTAAAGAAGGTGTGGCAAAAAGTGAAAATAAAACAGAATCAATTTCATCTTTCCCAGACCGAAGTAATAGCTTAAAAGAGTGGCTATCGATGATAGAGTCTAATGACAATGACCTCTATTCAAAAGTTTTAAAAGTTGGAATTTATAATGAAACATCCTACCATGAATTAGAGAACCGATTGTCCGATAGTGATAGAAATAAACTAGGTGTTTTTTACTACTCATTTAAGCTGAGAAACAAGTTACCAATCACTCACTTAGATGTGCTCAACAATTGCCCTCCATGGTTTCTGGAACGGAGGCTTGAATCCATAGCATTTCCAGTTAGAATTTATAATGTAGTAGAGACTATAGATATTGCACTTGTTAGAGATTTTAATAACTATTCCGTTGAAGACTTACTGAATTTACCTAATTTTGGTCGAAGCTCACTAGCTGAGTTAACTAAAATATTACACAATGCAATATCTGGAGGCATTGAGAATATCAATGATATCTCTTTTCAAAGTATAAAAGATTCTACTTTTACTGAGGAATTACATCTAGCATTAAAATCATTCTCGCCTAAGCTTAACTCAACTTTAAGAAGCAGGTTAGGTCTGGATGGAAAACACGCCACGTTCAACGAAATTGGCAAGGAGTTCGGTGTTACAAGAGAACGGATAAGGCAATTAGAAGCAGTGGGAATAGACAAACTTACCTTATCATCAGCACCACTTGGTAAATTCCCTCACTATTTAAGAAACTATACAAATGCTAAATTACTTCCTGCCTATTTGGACACATTAGACTCCTTAGGGCCGTGGTTTTATGATTCCAATACAATAATATCTGCTATAGAATTTACAATCAAAAAAAAATGGTTACCAAACTTATACATATTAGAAATTAATAAGCGGAAAGTCATAGCACATATTAATCAGGTGGGTTGGGATAAACTCATTACGAATGCGCTATCGATTGTTGAAAAGGCTTCATCTAATCCTGTTAGTCTAGATGAAATATCGGTTGCTTCTAAAGCTCTGCTCCCCGAGAATTGTAGTGAATTAAGGGATGTATTTTGGGATGAGTTACAACGGTTACTTATTATTTCAGACGAAGGGAAAGTTATTGGTAATAATAAATCTATTGAATCATGTGTTCAAGCAATCTTACAAAATTCAAACGAACCAATTCACTTTAAAGTAGTTGCTCAAAAAGTTGAGAAATTGATCGGCAAGCGAATTAATCTTGGTCGAGTTAATGGAGTTTGCCATCAAATTGGCTGGTTATTTGATATGGGTACATTTGGTATGCCACGCCACTTTAAATTTTCACCTGAAGAAATTGATGATATTATTATGAGAAGTGAACAAATAATATTAAATAGTGCTAAAATACGGCAGTGGCATAGCAATGAACTTCTTATGCTTTTACAGGATACAATTAAATTTTCTGGTACTAGATATGACATCGATATCATGCTTAACAATTCCAAAATATTAACTTCTTTGGGTAGGCATACGTGGAAATTAAAAGATACATCTATTGAAGATACAAAAGATAGAATTGAGATTCATGAAACAATTACGTCAATTCTAATAGATAAAGGCCGACCTATGTCTAATGCCGAGATAAAGGAAGCTGTTAAATCCCGTCGTGGACTTAATACACATTTCCAAATTTTTGAAAAGCACCCTGTCAAAAGAATTAAACGTGGTTTATGGGGAATAATAGGACTGGAGTCGAAACCATAATTCAACTAACCTGCCACTATTTTTTGAGTCGTATTTGGGCCACTTGTGTGAGTCAGTTTAGGCCGTTGTTATACGCTATCTCTGGTCATGTCTGGATTTTAAATTTATCCAACTTCTACTTCCTTACACCTTTCTCGCTACAACAAAGCTAATCGTTATACCATGAAATATTTTTTCAGATCTAACCAAACTAAATTTCTGACTGAGTATTAGTCTTTCTACATCATCATACGTGAAAATGTTTAAGTGTAAGGGAAATATTCCGAGTCTTTTGATTATAGAATATGCCGAGAATTCTAATCTATTTTTGAGCGCCATTTTATCATGCAAACACGCTGTTGTCGAAATAAACAGCCCTCCTGGCTTTAATAATTCATGTATTCTTTGAACTACTCTTTCGCTATCGTCTAATAAGTGAATTACTCCATAAGAAACAATTTTGTCGAATGAAACTTCCTCAAGATCACTATTGAAAATATCCCCTTGTGAGAAGGAAACATTCTCAACACCTTTTTCACTTTTCTTTTTGGTGGCCTCGTTAATCATCGCTGTAGATATATCAAGTCCATGAATATGATGGATTCCATCAGCAAGCTCTAATGTTTTAGTCCCTGTTGCACAGCCAAAATCAAGAACATTATCATTTGCAATTAGATATTCCTTTGTTTTGGCAACCACTTCTTTAAAAACAGGATCGAATTGCCTTTCACTGTAGTCATATCTTTTTGCCTGTTTGTCTCAAAATTTTTGCGATCTATTCATGATGACTCTTGGCTGCAGGTATTTTGATCGACATTTATTTGTTCCCCCTATTTTTGAGTATGCGTTTAACGCCCTTGGCTTGAGCTGCTAAAGTCATATGCTCCCCACACTTCGGACAAGCATGCTTGGCATTCCAAGGTACAACATTCGACGAATTACAGTCAGGGCATCGATTCAGAAAACTAGGTACGACATCTTGATCGTCAGTAAACATTCCACCATGAAACTCGACAGGAACCCCCTACTAGAGATTTACAACCCAGGGCAGTGCCTGGTATCCACCGTAGTAATTGGTGCCCTGTCTGGAGCATCCCAAACATTCGCGGAGTATCCACATGCATTGCACTTGTATTTCGAGATCTTCTTCACTGCCCTTCATACACCAGATATAAATATCAGGTCTCTGCCGATATTCATCACCAGCCACTCCAGTATCGCTGTTAAGGCGATCTTTAGCTTTGGGCTCCTATTTAATATCAGCGGTTTCTGATTTTGTTGTCACTGAATCTTCTTGGCCCAAAGAGTATTGAATATGCTTGAGTGTTCTCAATATCGCAAATAGAAGAAGTATTAACCCAAATAATGCGATGACAGAAATTGCTCCACCGATAACCATCATCGATGTAAACTTAAACGAATTTTTTTCTGTCTGAGACTCCATTCTTTTCTCTTCGGCTAATGCCGAAGCTAATTCAAAGGCTGCTCGATCTGCCTCAATTTTTTCCTGTCTTGATTTCTCTTTTTCGAGAAACAATAAATAAGTGTAGGTCAGTGATTCTTTTACCGAGGGTGAAGTAATGTTATCTTGAATCTCTGTGTATTCATTGGAAGCTTGCTTTAGGAGGTCTAGATTTTCATCAAAATCCTTAAAAAATGCCCTAAGAGCAACATCTAGAACAGTATTCTGGCTGTCAGGTTCAAAGTGAGGAACAAAATCTGTGGTAAAACGAATGAAATCTGGATTCCCACCATCCTCAACTATCCAGTTAAGCCACCCCTTAGTCATACTGACAGGGTCCCTGTATTTAATCGCCTTAAAATTATCCCTCATTAGTTTGACTGTTGAGGTAAAATCCTTAATCCCTAGTGAAGCAGCATTTAGATACCAGGCAAGTAATTCACCACGACTTGGCTGTTCATAGACTTCAAGCATCTCAAGGAGAGTTTGAAGCAAGGTCTTCTGTGAGACCAGGTCTTGTCCTATCTCAAGCGAGTAGAAAAGATAGTCCAGTTTAGCAGGAATGTCATTCTTAGAACTTTCTGCAATTAGGGTCTCAACAATATCTAAATTGCTACCATAGTCATCATTACCATTTGGATCTAAATATGTTACTGCTCCAACCTCCCTACTCCCCCTCTTCATCCTATAGGATAATTCTGGTTTATTATTGTTACCAATCGTTCTTGCAGTCGCTTCCCAGCCAGAGGAATTGCCAGATGCATCAGAATGAAAGCTGAAGGTTAGAGACCCAGAGGAATTTGTTGACCTATATGTTAATGGCAATGTTAAACTTCCTCCCGTGAGGCTGGCTATTTCATTGAACCCAGTGGAAGGACCATCATAGATTTTTAATCGGTCATAATTGTTTTCGGTGTAAAACCGATAAAATGTAATTTCTAGATCACTCTGAATTAGTTTTTCCCAAGCGTTTTTCCCAATGCTTTTCTCAAGTTGACTGAGTAAACTAATATATTGCGAGTCTAGTTGGGTCTCCTCTTGGACTGTTGATGGTGAATGTTGATCTGGAACTGAATCTTCCTCTATTACGGGTTCAGGTGTGGATGTAGTAGAATCAATCTGTTGTGGGATTAATGAATTAATTTCATCCGCTGAGATGCTTACCTGGGGTATAGTAGAGGGAGGATTAACTTTTTCAGCTGTCGCTGGGACATAAGCCCATATTGCAGTGAATATCGCAACCAATAATGCAACAAGCGCAATTCCAGAAAGAACAACCCAATAACTTCTAGATATTGTAAATGTGAGTTTCTCAAACTTACTAGTTTTTTTCTTGTAATACATCTGTTCCTCTCCAATGCTAAATTCAAGTTGTTAGTGCAATTTTTTGTTTGCCGAAAAATACATCATTGGGTGTTCTAAATCCAAGTCGTTTTCTCGGTCTATTGTTTAATTTATTCATGACAAAGATTTCATCAGAAGTATTGATATTTGAGAAATCCATGCCCTTCGGGAAGTATTGACGAATAAGACCATTCATGTTTTCATTACATCCACGTTCCCACGGAGAATAGGGTGAGCATGCAACTAATCCTTAAATAAACTTTTGTAAGTATTGGAAAAAATCTTGTCATAGTGCAATTGGATGATCTCAAATGTTTCTTTCATTTTTTGAATCTCTTCATCATTCAATCCTTCAATATCGGTCAACATCAGCATGGAATCTTTGTATTGATCAATGTCTGTATATCCAAGCCTAATCAGTTCTTTTTCAAGCCTAATTGCTTCTTTACTAGTATTGAACTTAAATATTCCAATTTTTGATGACTCTCTCAATGAATTAATGAAATCATCAAAGAATATCGGAAGGTATTCCATATAAACCTTCGAAGCTTGTTTTAGTAATTCATATTTGTCATCTGGATAATCTGAAATTTTTTGCCCAAATGCTTCTATCTGAGTATTTAGCGTAAAGATATCAGGATTTTCTCCGATGTATCCATTAAAGAAATAAATGCAGATACCAATATCATTATTAATTTTTTCATCCCAATCTACATTGGCATAGTCATCATGCCAAAAAAACTCAACCGATCTGTACCAGGAAACTGGCGGTATAAAAAATGATAAGAAGACATCTGATGTTGAATGTTTTTTATATGAATGAAATAAGCCACCAAATTCTCCCCATATTAATGCAAGACCAATTATTGTTGTTAAAGTGTTTTCGAATAACTTATTCATTTCAGTCTCGCTTTCTTATTGCATTCGAAGCTCCGTTAAACGCGTCGCGCAAGCGTCGCGTTTAACAGTGTATTATCCTGAATTAAATTCTTAATATCAGTGAAATTACCAGGCTTTTCCCTGTATTCTTTGGACAATTCGTTGTTTCAAATTAAACCTCATTTTAGTAGCAATTTTGCTTCGAGGGTAACTTCGCATTTAATCCACGCAAAACAAGGAAAAGTTTCAGTCAACGCATCAAACTAAGCAAAAACATCAAGAATCCCGCGAATTAACGCTTCAGTAAATAGCACTCTGTTGGGCGAAAATGAGTCTGCATCGGCCAATTCTAGCTTGATTAATTCGATAGGTGAATTGCTTTCATGATTCACTCCTTTGTGTACAACATACTTCTTCTCGATGTGTCCACCAAACTATAGCAACTTCAACATACTTCTTCTCGGTGTGTCCGTCAAACTATAGCAACTTCAACATACCTCTTCTCGAGCTGTCCGTCAAACTATAGCAACTTCAGTCGCACGGCTCGCGATTTGTTAATCATGATAATCATCTTGCAAGTATTCGCTTACTCGTATTTTAGAATCCTTTGTAATGCGCTTATCACGCCATACACGTGTGAATGCACGCGTATGACGTAGAATATTATCAATTTCATTTGAGCTCGTAATTTCCATTGTTAAATCAGAATGAAAAATTAATAGATATTGCTTGTGTAATATCTGACTTACAACCTCCATCAATAAAGAAATATCAATATTTGATAGAGGGTATTGCTCTCTAAACTTTGTCGGATTATTAAATATACTACTATCGCTATGTGCTATATCTTTATCTCTAAATCCTTTCAAAGAATTAATTGTTTCATGGTGCTTCAGAATATTCTCATTTGCCTCATCAATAATAGCGTTGTACTCCTGTTGCTTTAGAGAAATTCGTGTTCTAACTCCTGTATTTTTTGCAATGTCAAGAGCACTTAAGTCCAAAGACTTCCAATGTATTTTAGCTAGAGCCAACCAATCAATTAAAGATTTCTGATTATCACTAGATATGAGATTATACAAGTCCAGAATGACCATCCGCCCAGCACTATGCCTAAAGAGTTCGTAAAAGTACTCCCCTACAATTTCAGTTGGATTATCAGATTTTAACTCCCACTCTGAAAGTATGGATAACTGTCTCATTAAAGAGTGGATTCGTAAAAAACGATATAATAGCTGTTGAAAATATTCAGTGAGTTCTTTTTTAGGGTTTTGCATCAAAATAGTTAATTTAGTTTTTCAAGCTCAATTATTCGCTTTGTCATTCTAGGATGAGTTCCAAATATTTCATGCAAAAACCCAAAGAAAGGTGGAATCTGTGCCTCTTGATTTTTAAAAGATTCAATATTAATAGATGATGCTAATGATTCACTACCATTGGCAAGGCTTATAAGAGCACGCATTGATGCTTCATGATCATTAGTAAGCTTATGAGCAATTCTATCTGCTGTTAATTCACATGCGCGACTGTAAGCAGGACCTAAAAAAGGAATGAATGTAGCAGGACCAATCAAAAGATTTTTTCCTATATTTATATGACCAGCTGCATGATGAGCCAATTCGTGAGCAATAATCATTTTTAACTCATTAATTTCTTTTCTTTTTAGCATAAGATCTACTAAATCAGAATAAAGTATTACATATTTCTTTGAAAGAAATTTAACTGCAACTGCATTAACAGTTCCTTGACCATTTACAATAAAAACATCAGGTGCAATTATTAATCCTAATTCTTTACAATAGTCTACAATAATACCATTAATTTCTTGATATTGAGACTCTGATACCTTAACACTATTTCCATATATTACAGCCTTAAAATATTGTTGAGTTATCCATAACCCAAAAGCCATAATGATACCATATATAAAAATTGTACCAATAGACACAATGATAATAATTATCCATAAAAGCACCCCTACAATTGCACTTATTGTAAGATACAGACTTTCTTTTTCATGTTTTAAACTTCTAATATTTAACATCTTGCTTAGTCTCCTATTGTTCTTTGAATGTTATATTCTAGTCTTTTATGCAGCGTATGGAAAAACCTGTCCTTTTGTATAACTCATTTTTGCTCATCACAGCTCTACCTTCATAATTAAAGAAATACATACAATGCGCTTTACTTTGGCTACTTTCGGTAGATGTCCAATAGTAACCAGATTTATTTCGCTGATAATAACTCCCTGTACCGACATCACGATAACCCGCGAGTAAGCCATTAAAACCAGCTTTATCGTAGCCTCCAATATTATTGACTAATATTTGCCACTCTTCTTTGGATGGTATATGCCAACCTTTAGGGGATAACTTATGTTTATTAGAAACAGAAAACCAATTATAATACATCCCCTCTCCCTTAAGAAATCCCTCATTATCATTAAAACAATATGCGCCGTATTGTGCATTACTCCAGTCATTTGAGTTTTTCAGGTATTTTACTTTTGTACCATCACGGTAATGAGTCACTTTAAGATTTTCCGTCATCCAAGTTTGATTGCCTATTCTAATAGTACCGTACTTGTTTCCATCAATATCTGTTACTGTAACATTTTTAATTTCACCATTTTCATAGATTTCTTCGGCTACTTTCTGCCCGTTTTCATTCCATGATTGTACAAGACCATGATAATTACCGTTTGAATAATTACCCTCAAATTGTAATTGACCATTGTGATACCAACTCTTAATTAAACCGTGCATTTTATTGTCCTGATACTCTTCGACAATTCTCAATTGACCATCTTGATACCATGCTCGTATGTGGGTAAGGTCTCCATAATGGAACATACCATCTTGTTTTAGTTGTCCATTAATATACCAATCCTTAGAATTTCCTTCTCTATAGCCATTTTCTATTTGTGAAAATGTCTTTAATTGCCCATTTTCATACCATTCTTTTTCATACTCTTGTTGCACTCCATTATCATACACTGTAGATGTCCGTAGTTGTCCATTCTCATACCATTCTTTTAAGGCTCCTACTATTTTACCTTCATTTAATTTGGTTTCAAATATTAGTTGTCCTTTTTTGTTCCGTAAATTAGAAATGATATTTTTGTACCAATCGGGAGCATAGCTTAACAACCCACTCCCTACTCCTGGGTCTGTAATGTCATCAGAATAAAAAACTTTCACATCTCCTGTATATGGCTCATTAGAGTCAACTTCATAATAAAGTCCATCTTTAAAAACTAGATTTTCCAGATCAATAGAATGAGTACAACCTATTAACAAACCAATAAACACCATAAGAATACTAAATTTTCTCATTTTAATAGACCTTTCTTTTTTTAACTGAAGATGATTTCAATTTACAAATATTTCCATAGGATAACTAGAATGAAAATGATTAACGTTAAAATACCACCTTTATAGTTTTCTGCGTATGTACTACTTTCACCATGAACCATACTATCAAGATCATTTTCATTTCCTCGACCTTCATCAACTTTATTTTTATTGCTAATGACATTATAGATTAAAAATAAAATTATTAAAATAATCATAATTGCAATATAAATTGGACTTGAACCATCCATCATAAGTTTAGATTCTTTCTTTTATTATCTTTATCTTCGGAGTTACCAATTATTATAAAAGCTACGATAGTCTGAATTAAAATAACTGCTTCCCTTTAAAAAGTGGTCCTTCGCTTCTATATTTGTGAGTTCAACGACTTTACTCAAAATGTTACCCCCTACTTTATATCTTTAGCCGTGAATTTTTTATTACGCCTAACGGAGCTTCGATTCACCTGCACCGAGCTGTGTTTTGTAAAAAAAGATTTCGAATTGTTTTAAGTTCATGTAATCTTCCACTATTTCAGTACTGTCTAAACATCTTAGCATTCTCGCGACTCAAATCAAGCACAACTTTCAGTCAACGCATCCACTTTTTACCAAAAACATCAAGAATCCCCCGAATTAACGCTTCAGTAAATAGAACTCTGTTGGGCGAAAATGAGTCTGCATCGGCCAATTCTAGCTTGATTAATTCGATAGGTGAATTGCTCGCATTAAGTAGGTCGCCTGCTAGGTTGCTTAAGGGATATACCCTTGCGCCGATTTTTTTAGAATATTGCTACCTTGTAGTGATTGAGCAACAATTGAATCTAAAAAAAACTCAAATACTTCAGCATCAATAGTGCTATTTTTAGCTTCTCTCCAATTAACGCCATACTTTACTTTTAACGCTTCACCAGCTAAATTCAAAATTGTTGAATACTGTTCTGTTGCAATAGCCGTATAATAGATGAGGTTTCCTTGGACTTTCGCCATACATACTCCTTTTTTATATTCTTGCCGTTTAAGCACAAGAACTTAAGGTTTACTTATGAGATTGTAAAGGTTTAAGTTTTCTACTCCAATAAGACAAAAACGAGCTCCATAATTGCCCTATACGGCGTTAGTTAAAATTT
>CALBFA010000063.1 GCA_937888365.1 uncultured Fidelibacterota bacterium
TCTATGAAGAATTCTAACTAGCTTCGGTTACCTTTATTTATGAGGCAATAGGTAAACAGTTAAAAATTTGATAATAAAAATCTAATTAAATAGCTCAAAAGTTTTACGGCCTTCGACAGCCTCAGGACAGGCGTCCTACGCGAAGAAGGCGCAAAGAGAACACATAAAAAAATTGAATTAAAAAGGGTCAGGAACCCTGACCCTTTTTTCCTTAAAACTGAAACCCGTTTATTTTTTAATCATATTCCCAATTTTTCTAAAAACAACTGGACCCCAAGTGCCGATAAGAAAACTTTGCCCAAAAATAAAATATGTATTGCTTGCTAAATTATCTGACTCTTGTTGATAGGCTAAAGCAAATAGAACAAACGAAAACATTGTTGCAATAACATAATATATTTGCATCCCGTTCTTTTTTAGAAAATATCGCATTATAAAAGAAATCCTTCTAGAACATACATTACGGATCCCGCAAATGCGACGCCAACTACTGCAGCTGCTCCTATTGCTGGTCCACCTATGAGAGAACTAACACCTCCGCCAATAATCGCTCCAACTGCTGCAATGCCATCTGCCATAAAAAAACCTCCAAGACTAGGGGTACTTACTTTTCCCAACTCTTTTTTCTCATTAATCATCGTCGCCCATTTTTCAGCATTTTGTTCCCAATACATATATGAGTTATCTAAAACAGAAGCAACACTAAAAACATAAATTTGGTCATCCTCATTTAACTGATTACTTGCATTTTGACAAATTTTATTCATTTCAATTGATAAATCTTGACTTGACATTCCTTGTTCCACTAAACTAAACATTTCTTCGAAGTATCCCTTTACATTAGATGAAAATACCTCATTGTTTATATAGTCATGAACTAGTCTTGGTAAAGATTCACTATCTAGACCTTGCAGTATTTGGACACCTAGGTCAATATCTTCAACAGGGTTTTCAGTGCCTATACTTTCTAAGAACTCAACCATATATCGTGTCGAACCTTCTATAATGTTTTCATGTGAAATGTTTTCATCTTTTAATAATTCATCATAAACATATTCAAGTCCCTGATTATGTTCTATTCCAATATAGTTATACGGGTTAACAAAGTTTTGATTGTTATTCAGCTTAATTAATTCTGCAACTGCTTCTGTTTGATTAGGTGCCTTACTCGCTCCTTCACACCCAACAAACTGCACTCCAATGATGGCAACAAGTGCAATTAAAATTAAATTTACTTTTTTCATTTTAGAAATTCTCCTTTTAAGGTTTTCACCTCGTTAAAATTACCTTTTGTCTTTTGCATAAATTCTTTTTAGCGCCATAAAACTAAAAAAAAACGATTTATGTCAAGCTTGGGTGTTGTATTTTTCTGTAAGTAGCTCATTTTTTAAGGAAAATTCCTCATATCAGTTTCTATCAATTGCATTCAATACGGGAGTCGTTACTAAAGATTTACCGGAGAGTTACGCAAAGGAGGCTCAGAGGGCATAGAGGGCATAGAGGGCATAGAGGGAGGTGATTTATAAAAAAGCCATCAGTAACGAACTAAATATTAAAAGATGGATTGTTGAATTTATATATCCCTCATATTTGAAAAAATAACAACCATGCTTTGCAATGCTAAAGTAAATCAACTAATTTCTTTATGAGAAACCCAAAAATTACTTTTAAACCAATGAATTCTATTCCAATTATTATAAAGATAGATAGAAATTTCATAAGATTATAGTTTTCTTGAATTGTTTTAAACTTTTCTCGATTTATGAATCCAATGGTAAAACAAGCTAAAGCTAATTCTATTGTGTTCATATCAAACATTTTTACTCCCTCCTCAGTTAGTTCGGAGATCCACCAAAACTCATCGCTGCCGCCCCAATCACCGCACTCCAGGCTATATCCCAAGCGTCATCACCTGAAAAGCCATCATCCCACTCCCCATGGCGCCATTGATCTCCACATTCATAAATACCACCTACAGCAGCACCAATCCCATCAGGAATAGCCCACCAAGGCATATTTACTTCATTCCAATATGAGCTACTTGAATCATAGACCGATTCAAAACCCAACATTTGCATCTGTAAAGCCTCATCTTCTAGGTTTGTCTCATTTTTTATATATTCTGAAATATTTCCACCCTTTTCCATTTTTGGAATTAAATCACAATACAGAACATACCATTCAGACGGGAGAGTTTCAATATCAATATTTTGGGAAATTATTAACGAATCAAATAACACTTTGGCCTCATATGTAGAATCCGCAAATCTCAATAATTCATCATAATTTAATCGTTTTGGCTTTGTCGTAGCATCCATTCCGTTTGCAATAAAAATTTCCGTAATAATTGACTCTAAAGTATCAACATTAAAAACGTGTTGTTCATCAATAAAATACTTCCCTGCTTCATTATGTGCATGCCCTATAATCGAGTGGAAATTAGCACGCGTAGGAAATTTTGCTATACTATAACTTTTGAATGATTTCTGATTATTACTCTCTAGTAATTCCAAGTTCTCTTGTTCACACCCAACAAACTGCAACCCAACCACAGCAACAAGTGCAATTAAAATTAAATTTACTTTTTTCATTTTAGAAATTCTCCTTTTAAGGTTTTCACCTCGTTAAAATTACCTTTTGTCTTTTGAATAAAAGCTTTTTGTGCTTATTATATAATATTATAATTGTATTTGTCAATATATATGTAGTTATTTATGCTCTTTATTGTATAATTATAAACATTATCGTTATGTATGTTGAATCCCAAGCCACCAGATTCCTCAACAACAATTATTCTCCTCGCGATTTTCCTCTTTAATATAGACGCTTTATGCGCATATTGGAAACCTATGAAAACAGACATCATAATACTTGGCGCTGGGATAAACGGTGTCGGCATTGCAAGAGAAGCTTCTCTTCGAGGATACTCGGTTGCATTATTGGAAAAAAATACCGTCGGAAGCGGGACTTCGAGCAAATCATCTCGACTCATACATGGTGGACTTCGATATCTCGAAACCGCTAATTTCAAACTAGTGTATGAGGCACTTCATGATCGGCAACATCTCGTTCAATCCTATCCAGAGTTAGTAACACTTCAGCGCTTTTATTATCCCGTTATTAAAAATGGACCGCGCTGGCCAAGCATTATCGAAATCGGCCTCCAACTCTACGATATTCTCTCTGGTTTTCGAGGCATCCCCAAGTATAAGAAAATTAAAAAATGGCGTTTTGCTGAGATGTTCCGCATCGTTGATATCACAAAAATGCGCGTGATTTTTAGTTATGTTGATGGCAAAACCAATGATTTAGCACTGACAAAACGACTCGCCACCGAAGCGACAGAAATGGGAACCCAGCTATTTGAGAACACTGTTATTCAAGACATAAAGCAAACGCCTGATGGCTATCGCGTGCAAACCGAGACAGAGATATTTGAAGCGCCCATCCTTATTAATGTTACAGGGCCTTGGATTGATGAGGTCAATGCCACCTTCGACTTGCCTGCTAATTTCAAAATTAAAAAAGTCAGTGGCATTCATCTTTTTGTCGATGGCGTCCTTACGCCAAGTCCGCTTTTTTTGCAGACGGGAACAGATCGCATTTTCTTCATAATTCCGGAACCCGAAAATAATCAAACACTTATTGGCACAACGGAGCGCGAAGAATCAAATCCTGTTGATGATATAAAAATCAATGAGGAAGACATCCAATACTTGCTTTCGGAAACAAATCGATATTTAAATCCTAAAGATCAGATTAAACGCGAGGATGTACGGGATTCACAAATCGGCGTTCGAGCATTGGTGGGCGATGCCAAAACAATGACAAAAATATCGCGCGAGTATAAACTTGATCTTCATAAAAATGGCAATGCGTCGCTTCTACATGTTTTCGGAGGGAAGTTGACGACATTTCGATCACTGTCGTTTAAAGCTCTCAAAAAACTTGGACTTAAGGAAAATTTTTGAGCTATTTTCAAAACCAAATTCTTATTTCGATGCCACATTTAAACGACCCCATTTTTGGTCGATCCATTGTTTATATATGCTCTCATAATCATGAAGGAGCCATGGGACTCATCATTAATAAAGACATCCATTACGAAGGTTTGAAAAAACTTTATCGCGAGATTAAAATTCAAGATGACTTTATCGAGAAAACATTCCATCCCATCTATTACGGTGGTCCGGTAACGCTTGAGCGGGCTTTTTTATTGCACTCGTCGGATGTCTTAGTCGGTGGGAGTTTGGAAATATGCAAAAATATCGCATTGAGCTCCGACATTAAAATCCTCGATCTCATCAAAGACAAAATAGGCCCCCAGCACGTTAAGCTATTTTTAGGATATGCGGGATGGACAGAAGGTCAACTCGAGGGAGAAATCGAGAATGGCGATTGGCTTTTTCAAGACGCCGATACGGATTTTATTTTTACGGATGATTATGAAGGGAAATGGTCGGAATTATTGAAAAACTTCCATGTTATTTCAAGCTGATTCCAAATATTAGCTTAATAGCGCCTTTTAAACGCGTCACCAAATCTCCACCAATTAACATGCCTGCCCCAACAAAGCGATAATACATTGATTTACTAACAGGCAGCCAATACGGCAGCTTGGACAAAGGAAGGTAATCAAACACGATAGCACGAGGCTGCGTCATTTCTAGCAAGCCAAACTCGCCGTGGGTTCGACCGATTCCAGATTGTTTAAAACCGCCCCAAGGCAATCCTGGCATACCATGTGTCATTAAATGGTCATTAATAGTAATGACGCCAGCTTCAAGTTGTGTTGCGACACGTTTGCCTCGTCGTCTGTTTCGCGTCCAAACTGAAGCGGTGAGTCCATAAATACTATCATTCGCCTCTTTGATGACGGATTTTTCGTCGCTAAAGCTACAAACCGTTACGACGGGACCAAAGCTTTCTTCTTGCATAATGAGCATGTCATTGGTGACGTTGGTTAACACAGTCGGTTCGAGAAAATATCCGGCCTCGCCATTAATACGACCTTTTGCATGAATACGAGCACCTTTTGAAATGGCTTCTTTGATGTGGTTTTTCACGGTTTCAACTTGCTTGGCCGTAGTTAAAGACCCAATATCAGCCCATTCTCTTTCCGAATCGGCGACTTTCAAGGATTCGAGTTTGGTCTTGAGCTGGTTTAAAAAGTCATCCAAAATAGATTCGTGTACGTAGATGCGTTCGACACCGCCACAGCTTTGACCCGCGTTTTGGAAACCAGCCCAAATTGCACCATTGACGGCACGCTTGACCTGAGCATCGTCAAAGACAATCATAGCATCATTTCCGCCCAGCTCTAAACTTACGGGCGTCAATGTTTCAGAAGCGAGACCCATTAATATTTTACCAACACCGACACTGCCTGTGAAAAAAAGTTTATCAATACCCGATTGTAAAAAGGCTTTCCCAGCGGTTTTGCCATCCATATGAACGGGAATGAATAAATCATGGGGCAAATCGCCTGATCGAACAACACGAAGAAGTACTTGATTGACCATTATGGTCTCAGAAGCGCCTTTAAAAAGAACGCCGTTCCCCGCCGCTAACGCCATAATGATTTCGGAAAATGGAATGGCAAAGGGATAATTCCAGGGTGAAATAATGCCCACGACACCAAAAGGAACATGCTGCAAAAGATTACTCTTGTAACTCGAAAAAATATGAGAGCCCTTTATAGACCGCGGCTTTAAAACGCGTTCTGTATGTTTGATGTAATAATCGAGGGCTAAGATTCCAGGGAGAATTTCCGTTAAATAGGCATCTTGAACGGTTTTGCCATTATCGCGTGAAATTTGTTCGGCAAATTCTTGTCCGTGACTGGCTAAAAAGCGTCGCATTTTTTTAAGGTGAGTGCCGCGTTCACGGAAGCTTTTTTGCTGCCAAATTTGCTGGGCAGAGCGAATTTTAGCCGAGGCTGCATTGATATCGTCGATTGTGTTTTGAGGAACAAAACCAAGTTTTTGTAAATTCGCTGGTTTGATTATTTGAGTACGTTTTGCTTCGGCTATCATCGCGTACAAATATGATTCAGAAATGCGTCATTAAAAGTGATAAATACTTGGATCGGTGGTATCGCATTGCCTCATAAAAAAGCTGACAATGGCTGAAGAGAAAAGGGTCGTCGCCTCAAAAAGAAACTGACCGTAATTAAAGGTTGTGAAAACGAGCATAAAATTATGCAATGCGATGGCAATTTCAACTATTAACTCTTATTGACACGGCATAGGCAGTCTTCTATATTGCCCCGCTTTTTAAAACAAAGAAAGGGATGCAATGTACGCTATAGTAGAAATTGCAGGGAAACAGTTCAAGGTGAAACCTGGTATGGTCCTTAACGTTCCGACTCTTAATGTTGAACCTGGTAAAGGTTATAATGTTGAGCGTATCCTGGCTTACTCTGATGATAAAGCGTTGAAAATTGGAACGCCTGAAGTTAAAGGTGTTAAAGTTTCAGCCGTGGTTGTTGAACATGGAAAAGACAAAAAAGTTATCGTGTTTAAGAAAAAACGTCGTCAAGGGTACCAGAAGAAACAAGGACACCGTCAAGGTTTTACAACAATAAAAGTTGATGAATTTGGAGCTAAAGCAAAAAAAGCCCCAAAAAAAGAAACAGCTAAAGAAGAAAAAGGAGAATAGTCCATGGCCCATAAAAAAGGTGTCGGTAGCTCCAAAAACGGTCGCGAGAGTCAATCCAAAAGATTGGGTACTAAAGCTTACGGCGGTGAATTCGTGACAGCTGGAAGTATTATTATTCGTCAACGCGGAACCGCTATTCACCCCGGTATGAACGTGGGTATTGGCGGTGATGATACACTATTTGCAAAAATAGATGGTATTGTCAAATTTGAACAGAAAGACAAAAATAGAAAAAAGGTAAGTGTTTACCCCGAAGCTGAATAGTTTTTCTCCCTATTAAAACATCAAAACCTCAAGTCTATGCTTGGGGTTTTTTTATATTCAAATGTTATGGACGACTGCTTATATTGAAAAAATCTTTCTACCCAAACTTTTTAATTGAATATTCAATTTTTAAACGCTGCTCAGTATTATTTGATTTAAAAACCAAATATCGCATTGCCCAACGCTTTTACTTGGCTATTATTACTTAATGAACAACAGCAAATTTCAAATGCGTCACTTCGTCAGCACCTTACTTCAGCGACACTCCGTTTCAGGACGTTTTTTTCGTTTTGGAATAATCGGTCTCAGCGGCATTTTTGTAAACAGCTCCATTTTATGGTTTTTACATCACCGTCTTGGATTTCCCCTCTGGCTATCGCCAATTTTTGCCATACTCGGCGCTATTTTTTATAATTTTAATCTTAATAATTTTTTCACATGGAATGATGCGACTTACTCACGGAAGTTCAATTATACAAATCGATTGTGGCGATATTATCTATCCGCCGCTTTGGGTGCTATCTTGAATTATATAATTCTTATCGGATTAACAAATGTCGTCCACATGCACTATCTTTATGCAAATATTATAGGTATTTTGGCAGGAACCCTTAGTAATTTTATACTAAGCGATCGATGGGTTTTTAAAAAGCAGGAATAGCCTAATCCTCTTTTTTCAATGATGAATTACCTGGGTCTTCTGATGTCCCATTGACGGCGAAATTCATAAGCCATCACGCCGAAAGCCGTGGCAACATTCAATGAACTTTTGAGGCCGTACTGAGGAATTTCCACCGCAAAATCACATAGAGCGACTAATTCGTCTTGAAGCCCGACCCCTTCATTCCCCACGAGAAATACGAGGGGGAAATCATATTCAACTTCAACATAAGACTGACTTTTCGTCGTATGTTCCAATGCAATAATGGTATATCCCCGTCGTTTAAGGGATAAAATCGCCTTCTCCGCGTCAGGGATATATCGCCACGGAACCGAATATTCTGAACCGAGGGAGGTTTTCGCAATTTCTTTGCGAGGAGGACAAGCGGTATAACCCGTAATAATGATTTCTTCCAACCAAACACCATCCGACGTTCTAAAAATCGAGCCCACATTAAACATACTTCGGATATTATCGAGTAAAACCACAACAGGCATGCGAGGTCGTTTTTCAACATCTTCAAAATTGGGCTGGTTGTCACGAAAAAGATTATGGGGAATTGTTGTTAGTTTCGCCTCAAGGGCGATCGGAAGTTTATCAAGCTTCAAATGGTGTCTTTCTATAATTTATTTCAACTTTCTATTCTATCGAATAAAAAGCATCTGACTAAAATTTAGTCTCCTGCTCTTTTCAGAAATGTAGAAAGAGCTTGTTGGGATGAATGGCCGTTCCCTAAAATTGACGAACAGGAAATACATACTGCTTAATCGCATTCCCTGTATTCGCCGCAATAGCGCCGAGTAAAAAGCCCAACACACCTGTAATGATGGTGAGTAAAAAGGGCTGACCAATTCCAATCATCGCGGCAATTTTATCTGAAACGATGTCGGCTGAACCAAAGAATTGCGCGACACTGATTCCTGTCCAAACAATTCCGCCAATAAGCGATCCTTGTATCGTCGCTTTCATCATGCCTTCACGGTAAAGTGCGCCGCTAAAAAATGGTATAACAATGACCCACCACCATGATGACGTTAAATATTGAAATAAACCTAAAATTATCATGCCGATTATTGTTGATCCAATCATTGTGTATTCCTCAAAACTGTTGTTCCAATCCAATCACGTCCCGTTAAATCACCGGGTTTATTTAATTTATGAAGCTGAAAATATTTTCCTTCGACCCACGAGTTTACCATATTGTCAAAATATTGGCTCCCTGGATTTCCTGATTGACCGCCCGGATAAACACCATAAGCCGTTATTTCGGGACCAAGCTCAACAATCATGCGCCAGGAGGGACCATGTATTTTCTTCGTTGCGTTCACTATCATATCGCCGCCATTGGTATTGAGATTTGTTCGTCCCCAACCTTTAATTTTTAGCAAATGATTGATGTCTGTTCCCCGCGCTTTTCCCTGAGCCCACGCTTCGCCTACTTCACCATAAGCAGAAATCATTGAATCGATTGTGGTGTTGTATGTTGATTGAACTTTCGCCTCAAAAACATCTTTCGTCGGCATCCAAGGATATGATGTCTTTTCCGAAAGAATTTCAGCAAAAAGCTCCACCTGCCGATCTTGATTCGGATATTTGCCACCTTCTTTGCCCTCAGGCAAAAGATCGGACCATATTGCATCGCTAAGAAGTGTCCACCAAAGTTTAAAAACCATCGCCGATTTAGATCCAGCTGTGTTTTCGTATTTCCAATTTTTCAAATCACCCAACATATTCTGCCCCGTTTCAGAACATGCGCTATCACTCACAAAATTGAGCATCGTTGGTAAAATGGCTTGTGCATGAAGGTTGAAATTGTCGAGTTGAATTTTCATCATGTTCTTTGCATTGGCATGGCGTGTTTCATCCAAAAGGTCATTGATGCGTTTACCGCGTTCGTAACTCGCATAATTCCATCCTAAATAATAAGGATACTTTTCGTTTACAGGATTTTGATTTCCTGAGCTAACATAAAATTTCGATGGATTTTTGATGGTTGGGACTTGATCCATAGGAATCCATCCATGCCATGCTTCCGAACTGTCGAGACCGCTGGAAATAGCATCTCCTTGATGGGGTTTCCGCAATGGAAATTTGCCGTTATGCGTGATGGCTATATCGCCTTGGATGCTGGCAAATGCAAAATTTTGAGCCGGACACGAATAGCCGACAAGTGCTTTTCGATAGTCATCATAATTTGTTGCTTTATCCAGATCGAGAAATGTTTTCAGCTCATTTGATGGATCATGCGCTGTCCAACGCATCGCCATTCCGTGGGTTTTCCCATCTTTCGATACGGAATAAACGACAGGACCAAAGCGCGTCATCGGTATAGAGTCAAAATGTGTTCCGTCCTTTCGAACATGAAATTCTTCGATACGAAACTTTGCATTTTCCCATTGGCCATCAAATTCATAACGCATCATCGAAGGATTTTCAAAGCGCATGTCATACCAATCAAAAACGTCTGAACCGCCATTTGTAACACCCCAAGCAATGGAATCGTTATAGCCGATAATAACGCCTGGAGAGCCTGGCAACGCGACACCATAGACATTTTGCGTCGGCGAAACCAATTGTAACTCGTACCAAATCGAAGGCAAATTCAACCCAAGATGCGGATCATTGGATAAAATTGGATAGCCTGTGGACGTTCTTTCTGCAGAAATCGCCCAGTTATTGCTTCCGTTATGAGGGTCGGGTTGGGCGTGATTCGGTTGAAACCAAGCCGTTGATTCTTTGGGTTCGGAGTCTTTCGTTAGGAATTTGATGGGGTCAAAACGCCATTTCTTTTTCTTCGAAATAATGGGGTCAAGAAAAGAGGTTTGAGAAGGATATAAATGATCCAACGCTTCTTGTCCATATTTCTCATAGACGGCTGTCAGGGCATGTTCGACATTGCGTCCTGTCAAATCCCAGGCCATGTATTTTAATAATAATGATGTCTTTAAGGGTGTCCATGGTTCGGGTTCATAATTTAGCACTTTATATTCCAGCGCTTTGAACCGAGAAGGGAGCTGCTCTTGCCAGGCATTAATGCCGTCCGTATAAGCTTGGACGGCTGCAAATGTTGCTTCGTCATGTTTAATAAAATCGAGAGCTTGTTCAGCGCCATATAAGAGCCCGAGTCGGCGTTGTTTTTTATCAAATCCTAATGCTTTTTCACCAATAATTTCAGAAACTCGACCCGCGGCTACAGATGTAACAAAATCCATTTGCCAAATACGATGTCGCGCCATCAAATAACCTTGTGCAAAATAGAGATCATGATCATTTTCTGCAAATATATGTGGTACTTGACGCTCTCCCCATGCAACCGTAACAGGCGAAAAAAGTCCGTTTACATCCAAAATGTCGGGGATGTCATCGAGGGTTCGATTATTAGCCCAAAAACCGTTTATGGGATCAAATAATTTTCCAAAAGGCGGAAGTGAGCCATGAGAGTTATGAAGTGCCCAAAAAATAATAATCAAAATAAGGGCACGCAAAACAACAAAAAATCGTTTCATTTTCGTTTCTCCAAGTAGGTTAAGCGTGTTGATAAATCAAGTCTTGCCTTAATATCTGATGTATAATGGATTGCATCGATACCTTCTTTTTGTGCGGCGAGCACATTTGGCATTAAATCGTCTATAAAAATGGCGTCCCCTGAGGGTGTATGTGATTCCGTCAATGCAATATGATAGATGACTGGGTCGGGTTTCATAAAACCAACATGATAGCTATAAATTGCACCTTTAATAAGCTCCATAAAATCAAATTGCTGCTGTAAAAGTTGGTAATGGAATTCATTTGTGTTCGAAAGCAGCCACACGTCGTTATGCTGGGCGATTTCCTTCAGCAAGTCTATCATCGTTTGTTTGGGAGTAAATACATCCATCCAATATTTTTTAAATGATTCCAAATCCATTGCACCGTTGCAACGGCAATCCTCTAGAAAATTTGAATAGAATTCATCTGTTGTAATGCGACCGGTTTCGTATTGATCCAAAAAATCCTGCGTCATAGCTTCTGTGATGCATTCTTTACCAACGCCCAATTTTTTAGCAACCCTATCAATACTTTTGGCGCTGTCCACATTGACGAGGACGCCTCCGATATCAAAGAATATTATTTTATTTTTTGGCATCATTTATAGATGATTTCGTTTTGACTGAGGGCGTTTTGGCCACAACAGAAAAAATATACGGATAGGAATTGAAAGATAAAGAAGCACACCTGCAAACAAGTTAAAAACTTGCTCAAATGCGTGTGTATAGTGCTTTTCGAAAAATCTAAAAAAGGCTACGTGGGAACTAATAATGGCACGAGTAGGACGTTTTTTTACACTAATCCCTGCATGATGTATCACCGTTGCATAGGGATAAAAAAGAATCGAATAGCCCTCTTGATGAATTCGATAACACAGATCTACGTCATTAAAGAACAAGGGGAACACCTCGTCAAAGCCATTGAGTTTTTCCAAAACGTCGCGCTTAACCATCAACGCGGCGGCTCCAGCTTGATCGACGTGTTTGGCCGATAAATGGTCGAAGTCGCCCATTTTCCATCCATTAAAAAAAGGTGATTGTGGGAAAAGGAGACTCAAACCAATAACATTGAAAAAGACATCGCGGTGTTTTGGAAATCGCCGACATGAGTATTGAATGCGTCCGTCGGGGAATCGTAATTGCGGTGCAATAGCGGCTAATTTTGCGTCACTTTCCAGCATGGAGAGAAGTGATTCTATCGTGTTAATTTGAATTTGTGTGTCGGGATTTAGATAAAATATGGTGTCTCGAGTGGACGCTTTTAAAGCTTGATTATTAGCTGGCGCATAGGAGCGATTTTCGGTGTTATAAATAATAGTAATGGCGTCTTCTTTTTTTTCAAAATTACGCAATAGTTCAATGGTTCCATCTGTCGAAGCATTATCAACAATAACGATTTCGCCCTCTAATTGCTTAATTTGAGGCAACAAGCTTCGGAGACACGTTTCAATTTCGTGCACCGATTGGTAGGTGACAATGAGTACGGAAACCGACATATTTAGCTTCGCGTTAGAATTGTAGGATTTTGCGTAAAAGTGTGAGGCGTTGTTAAAGGCATCAATACCTTATAAATACTTATTTTATTTATTTTCAAGCGCTTGTTTGTCGATAAGAAGTTGCTTGATTTCCGCGGCTTCTTTTTCGATACGCTCAATGTTTGGTGACGACGACCTCAAAAGATCTAAAACGCGCAGTGCTTGGTCGTAAAGCCCCTGATCTTTGAAAATTTGCATGAGCGTAAACGTTGCCATACTTTCAGTAATTTGGCTTGATGTATTTGGGCCGGCACTTGAACTCTCTTCGTCACCCGCACTTGGCTCATAATTGCCATTAAAGTGTACTTTAAAATCTGGCGGCGTTTCGTCTAAATCGTCCCTATTCTTTTCCGCTTCAGCTTTTAAATTTTCTTTTTGCTCGTCAATTATCGCATCAAGAACATGGGCTGGGTCAGGTGGGGTTGTAGCGCCAAGGGGGTCAATGATAAATTCGTCCGTAGGGGCGATTTTAGAGGAATCACGTTCTTCTTCTAAATTAAAAATTGTCTCGTCGACTGGTTTGTTTTGAAGGTCATCGGTTTCATCTACCGTCTCAATGACAGCTTCCGGGATGGATTCAGGCGCGATTTCACCAATTGGTGCGTCCATTGTCGAGTCAGTCTCAATCGGTGGTGCTTCAGATGCACTTTCTTCGGATAAGTCTAAGGCTACCGCCATCGTTTCCGTAACACGTGTCTTTGTCGAAAAATCAAGCTTCTCTCTTAGATTATTTGCTGATAGAGGACTCAAAATATTTAATTTATCAAATATGTTTTCGGCCTGTTCTTTGGAAATATCTTGATGCCATAATTTTAAATAAAGCTCCATCACACCTTTGTAGGGTTCATTGTATTTTAGACATTCTTCGTAATAGCCTCGAGCTTCAACCGTTTCGCCTTGTGTCAATGAGATATCACCCAATAATTTGTAAAATATGGGTGGGTGAGCTCCACCTTTTATACCCAATAAACATATTTTTTTAGCGCGATCCAATTTCCCGATTTCCATATTTTGACGTGCATACCATGCAAAAAGAGGCGAAGTGGGATTCTCTAATAAATATGATTCGAGTTTATGTTGTTTTTTTAAGATGTCTGTTTCCAAGTGACTTTACCTTTTTTTCAACGATTGGCTTATTATAATGGAATATTCCCGTGTTTTTTTCGTGGATTCGTATCGACTTTATTTTCAAGCATTTTATAGGCTTTTATCAATTTCTCGCGAGTAAATCGAGGTTCAATAATTTCATCGACATAGCCTCGCTCTGCAGCGCTGTATGGGTTAGCAAACCGTTCAGCGAATTCGTTTGTGAGTTTTTCAAGTGCTGCTTCAGGATTTTCGGCATTCTCTATTTCTTTACGAAATATAATTTCCGTTGCGCCTTTCGCTCCCATAACGGCAATTTCAGCCGATGGCCACGCAATATTGATGTCGCCGCGAATATGCTTCGAGTTCATCACATCATAAGCGCCACCGTAGGCTTTTCGCGTAATCACCGTTATTTTCGGAACCGTCGCTTCAGCAAAGGCATAAAGCAGCTTTGCGCCATGGCGGATTATTCCGCGCCATTCTTGATCCGTTCCCGGTAAAAAGCCAGGAACATCTTCTAAAACGAGAAGTGGAATATTAAAGGCATCACAAAAACGGACAAAACGGGCTCCTTTTACGGAAGAGTCAATATCTAAAACGCCTGCAAGGTGATTCGGTTGATTGGCAATGATACCGACAGAACGGCCATCAAGCCGAGAAAAACCAACAATCATATTGCCCGCAAAATCTTCATGGACTTCGAAAAAGTCGCCCTCATCCACAATATGTTTGATGACGTCTTTCATGTCGTAAGGTTTATTGGGGTTTTCGGGGACAATCGTATCAAGTAAGATGTCGGCGCGATCGATGGCGTCGCTATTTTTGAGCTTTGGTGTATTTTCCATGTTGTTTTGAGGTATAAAACTGAGGAGTCGTTTAATACGCTGAAATGCATCAATTTCATTTTCGCAGGTAAAATGGCTCACGCCTGACTTTGTCCCGTGGGTTTGTGCACCACCGAGCTCCGATTTTGTAACATTTTCATGGGTCACTGTTTTTACAACTTCCGGGCCCGTTACAAACATATAGCTGGTGCCTTTGGTCATAAAAACAAAATCTGTTATGGCGGGCGAATAAACAGCGCCTCCAGCACAAGGTCCCAATATAGCGGATATTTGTGGAACGACTCCCGAAGCGAGTGTGTTCTTCAAAAAGATATCCGCATAGCCGCCAAGACTGACAACTCCCTCTTGAATGCGAGCGCCACCTGAGTCATTAAGTCCTATAATGGGAGCCCCGACTTTCATCGCTAAATCCATGACTTTGATTATTTTTTCAGCATAAGCCTCGGAAAGGGAGCCACCGAAAACCGTAAAATCCTGGCTAAATACGAATACTTGTCGACCATTGATGGTACCATGCCCTGTCACGACACCGTCACCCAGATATCTCTGTTTTTCAAGTCCAAAATTATGAGAACGATGCGTCACCAACATGCCCATTTCTTCGAAACTATTAGGATCTAATAAGAGGTCGATTCGTTCTCGAGCCGTCAGTTTCTTTTTAGCATGTTGGGATTCAATACGTTTTAAACCTCCGCCCAACTGGGCTTCTTCAACTTTTAGTTTGAGTTCATCAACACGTTCTTTACGGGTTTTCATCGACGATTTTCCGAAACCCAATTATGCAAATAAGTATTGATTTCTTTTAAGCTAGCGCCAGGACCAAAAAGGCGTCCAACGCCTATTTGCTTAAGCTCTTCCATATCTTTTTCAGGAATAATGCCGCCGCCAGTCAGAAGCACATCGTCCATTCCTTCTTCTTTCATGAGTTTCAGTACTTTTGGGAAAATGGCCATATGTGCACCTGAAAGAATACTCAACGCAATAACATCAGCATCTTCTTGCAAAGCAGAGGAAACAATCATGGCGGGTGTTTGGCGTAGTCCGAGATAAATGACTTCCATTCCCGCATCACGAAATGAATTAGCGAGTACTTTTGCCCCTCGATCGTGTCCGTCAAGACCTGGTTTAGCAAGAATGATACGAATTTTTCTTTCCATTAGACCTTATACCCCATAGAATAATATTAGTTGGATTAACATAGGTGGGAATCTAATCGAAATAGAAATGAGTGGCATACTTTTTTCCAATGATGAGATCCGTCCACTTCAATGAGTCATTTTTGTATTCGAAGCCTTTTAACTTGTATGGATGATAGAGAAAAGGCTCATTAAATAGGACTCATTCTTAAACCAAATATTTGTTGTTCGCGGACATTTTGTAAATTAAGTTGACTGAGAACAAACAATCCTAGACTCAAACAAAGCCTGGGAAACAGAGAGGAAAAATTTGGGAGTGTCAAAATAACTGGGTCTGAAAGGGCCGTAATGAGTTGTGTGA
>CALBFA010000064.1 GCA_937888365.1 uncultured Fidelibacterota bacterium
TATCTATGAAGAATTCTAACTAGCTTCGGTTACCTTTATTTATGAGGCAATAGGCTAATGATGTTAAGATATTAATTGTAACTCTCCCAGATAATCACACACATAAAATAGGACGAGTTGGTTTTTAGTTCAATACAACAAAAAAGCCCTCCTAATGGAGGGCTTTTTAAATTTTATTTTCGTATGAAATTAGCTACGTTTTCGTGCAATTTGCAGGCGGTTTACAGCCCGTTCTTGAGCACGCAGTAATTTTTCTTTTTCTTCGATTTGAAGCTTATGCTTTTCAAGATCAGCATGCGCTTTATCCAAGGCTTCTTGAGCGCGGATTAAGTCAATACTATCCGAAAGCTCCGCCGTCTCGACAAGTAATTTAACCGTATCGCCATCAATCTGGGCAAAGCCCCCGCTCGTTGCATAAAATTTCTCTTTCGAATCAACAATCACTTTAATTTCGCCTGTCAGCAGCGCCACCATTGCTTTTGTGTGGCCCGCCATGACCCCTAAAAGCCCATCGGCGCCAGGTGCCCGTAAATAACTGACTTGGCCTTCATGATAAACGTCAGTCGGTGTAATGATTTCAAGATGAAATGTATTTGCCATTGTAAGCATTAGCCCTTCTTAGCTTTTTCTTTTACTTCGTCAATTGTGCCGACATATAAGAAAGCATTTTCAGGTAAATCATCGACTTCGCCATTTAAAATTGCTTCAAAGCTCGTAATGGTATCTTCTAAACTTACATAGCGACCTTCGGTGCCTGTAAATGCTTCGGCAACGAAGAAGGGTTGAGACATAAATTTTTGAATTCGACGTGCCCGCGTTACCACGAGGCGATCGTCATCCGACAATTCGTCCATACCTAAAATGGCGATAATATCCTGTAAATCTTTATATTTTTGCAATATTTGTTTGATGTCTTGTGCGAGTTTATAATGTCTATCACCCACAACGCGAGGGTCAAGAAGGCGACTCGACGAAGCAAGGGGATCAATCGCAGGATAGATACCGAGTTCCGAAATTGAACGTTCTAAAACCGTCGTTGCATCAAGGTGAGCAAATGTTGTCGCTGGAGCCGGGTCTGTCAAGTCATCAGCAGGGACATAAACAGCTTGAACCGATGTTACAGAACCTTTGCGCGTTGACGTAATACGCTCTTGTAAATCACCCATTTCCGTCGATAGCGTTGGTTGATAACCCACAGCAGAAGGCATCCGACCTAAAAGAGCCGATACTTCCGAACCCGCTTGTGTAAAACGGAAAATATTATCGACAAAGAGAAGAACGTCTTTTCCTTCATTATCGCGAAAGTTTTCAGCCATCGTTAAGCCCGAAAGTGCAACACGTAAACGCGCGCCTGGTGGCTCATTCATCTGTCCAAAAACCATAGCGGTTTTATTGATAACGCCAGATTCTGTCATCTCGGCATAAAGGTCATTTCCTTCACGCGTCCGCTCGCCAACACCGGCAAATACAGAATATCCACCATGTTCCGTTGCTATATTTCGAATTAATTCTTGAATCAAAACTGTTTTGCCCACACCGGCACCACCAAAAAGACCCACTTTTCCGCCTTTAGCGTAAGGTTCTAGGAGGTCAATAACTTTAATACCAGTTTCAAGTATTTCGGCTGTTGACATTAAATCTTCTTGAGCAGGAGCGGAACGATGAATCGGAAGGCGGTTCGCTTTAGGCGCTTCTTTTCCGTCAATAGGATTCCCTAAGACATCAAACATTCTACCTAAAACACCTTCGCCAACAGGAACCATAATTGGTGCGCCTGTATCTTCAACGGGGATGCCTCTTTGAAGACCATCCGTTGAGTCCATTGCGATTGTTCTAACAACATTATCACCAAGATGCTGTGCAACTTCAAGTACAAGAGTATTGTCTTCTTCTCGCATAACATTAAGTGCATTCATAATTTCAGGAACATTTCCGTCAGGGAATGCAACGTCAACAACGGCACCCATTATTTGAACTACTTTGCCTATTTTTGCCATTCTGTCTATTACCTTTGTTTTATTCAACCAACGCTTCAGCTCCACCCACAATTTCAAGAATTTCATTTGTGATGGCTGTTTGTCGAGCTTTGTTATATTCTAATTGTAAATCTGAAATGAGTTCGCCGGCATTGTCGGTAGCATTTTCCATCGCCATCATACGAGCGGCTTGTTCAGCAGCGTTTGATTCTAATAGAAAGCGCCACATTTGGACATTAAGATGTCGTGGCACTAAGGATTGGACGACAACTTCTTTATCCGGCTCAAAAAGATATTCACTTGTGTCTTTTTCGTCGCCTTCATCCAAAACGAGAGGAAGATAAGGCCACACAACAATTTCTTGTTGAGCGACATTTTTAAAATTATTGTAAATGATTTTTACCTCATCAAATTCACCCGATAAGTAACGTGTCGCCACCGATCGAGCAAATTGTACACCGCTATCAAAACCCAAAGCATTCCAGAAATCCACGTGAGATTCAACGACATTGTATTCGCGTCTTTTAAAATAATCTCTACCTTTTTTTCCGAAACAAATCAACGAAACATTGTCTTTGCCATAGGCATCGACTGTTTTATGAGCCGTTTTTAAAATATTAGCATTGAAACTTCCACAAAGCCCTCTGTCCGCTGTAATGACAACGAGACCCAATTTTTTATGAACTTGAGGAACTTTCAATAATGGATGAATCTCCCTTTCTAAAGAGGGAAGAAGATTTTTCAAAACGCCATTGATGCCTTGAGCATAAGGACGCGCTTGTTCCATATTGGTTTGAGAACGGCGAAGTTTGGCTGCCGCCACCAGTTTCATGGCTTTCGTAACCTGCTGGATGCTTTGTACGGTGCCTATTCTGTTTCTAATATCTTTTAAATTGGCCATATTTTCTATTGAGCTTTACGCGACAAAACCTTTAACAAATTCTTTGATGACGGATTCAAGAGCGGAGTCAATTTCCTCAGAGAGTTTTTTCTCAACGCGAATTTTCTCTAAAAGAGAACCGTGTGTCGCATCTAAATAATCAAAAAACTCTTTTTCAAAACGACCTAAATCTTCAACTGCCACGGCATCAACATGACCTTTTACACCTGCATAGATGATTGCGATCTGCTTTTCAACAGCAATCGGGACATATTGTCTTTGTTTGAGGATTTCGGTTAAGCGTGCGCCACGATTAAGTTGTCGCTGCGTCGCTTTATCCAAGTCCGAACCGAATTTCGAAAATGCTGCAAGTTCACGATACTGTGCTAAGTCGAGTCGTAAACTACCGGCGATTTTTTTCATAGCCCCAATTTGAGCTGCCCCACCCACGCGTGATACGGAAACACCAATATTTAATGCGGGACGTTGGCCTGCGTTAAATAATTCGGATTCCAAGAAAATCTGTCCATCTGTAATGGAGATAACGTTTGTTGGGATATAGGCTGATACGTCACCGGCTTGCGTTTCGATGATTGGCAGCGCTGTCAAAGAACCACCGCCTAAGCTATCATTCAATTTAGAAGCGCGCTCTAATAAGCGGCTATGAAGATAGAAAACGTCTCCGGGATACGCTTCACGACCCGGTGGGCGACGAAGCAATAGCGACATTTGTCTATAGGCAACGGCTTGTTTAGATAAGTCATCATAAACAATTAATGCATGTTTACCGTTGTCGCGAAACCATTCTCCAATAGAGGCACCTGCATACGGAGCAATAAATTGTAGGGGCGCTGGGTCTGAAGCATTTGCAGCAACGACGACGGTATATTCCATGGCGCCTGCTTGCTCAAGCTCGTTTACAACATTCACAACGGTTGACGCTTTTTGCCCAATCGCTACATAGATACAATAAACAGGTGTGCCTGCTTTAAAGTTATCTTTTTGATTAATGATTGTATCAAGTGCGATGGCTGTTTTGCCTGTTTGGCGGTCACCAATAATTAACTCGCGCTGACCTCTACCAATCGGTATCATACTGTCGATAGCTTTTAAACCCGTTTGCAATGGTTCACTTACCGGTTTACGTGCTAAAACACCCAATGCTTTTCGTTCAACAGGATATCGCTCTTTAGTAAGAATCGGTCCTTTTCCGTCAAGTGGATCACCAATTGGGCTCAAAACGCGACCTAAAACTTCTTCACCTACACCAATATCAACCACACGACCTGTGCGCTTTACTTGATCACCTTCTTTTACAAGACTGGTATTTCCAAAAAGCACAAGACCCACTTCGTCTTGTTCAAGGTTCATGACCATGCCGACAACCCCGTTCGAAAGTTCAACCAGCTCTGAAGCCATAACATTTTCCAAACCGCTTGCACGAGCGATACCGTCACCAACCATGATAACTTCACCAATTTCAGAGATATCAACGGACAAGTCGAGCTTGCTCATTTCCTCATGAAGGCGTTTGGTTATTTCATCTGTACGAATTTCCATTATTCCCCTCAGTCAATTTTAAGACTGGATTAATATTCTCTTCAATTGTTGAAGTTTGCTCGAAAGCGAACCGTCAACGATTGTATTTCCAACCCTAAGTTTTAAACCACCTAAAAGGCTGGCGTCAACCATTGTTTCTAACAATGGTTTCTTTCCAAGTGCTGATTGAACCGATGATTCAATATGAGCCATTGTCTCAGCAGGCAACTCAGTTGACGTCAAAACATGTACGTTGACTAATTTTCGAATTTCGAAATAGTTTTTTTCAACGGTTTTCACAACAATTGGCAATGCTTTAAGGTCATTGCGTGATGCTAATTGAACGACAAAACTACGCACAAAAGACGGTATATTGTCAAAGACTTCCGATAAAATCGTTTCTTTTTGACGGTCTTCTATTCGCCGAGAAAGCAACATTGTTTTTAAGCGCGCTTCATTTTTATAAATCGAATAAAATGCGGTCAAACCTTTGTAGGCTTCATCGAGGCCATCATCTCCTGCTGCTTTCAGCAAGATTGCGGCATATTGACGAGCTTTAGCTCCAATATTCATTAGGACTTTCCAAATTGTTGTAGAGCATCGTTTACAAGTTTTTTGTTGTCATCCTGATTCAAGGATTTACCAATGATTTTTTCTGCTGCAAAAATACTGAGCTCAACAATCTGAGTTTTAATCTCAGCGATGGCTTTTTCTTTTTCCAGAGAGATCTGGGTTTCTGCTTGTTTCAGTAGAGATCCAGCTTTTGCGCTCGCATCTTTGAGGATATCCTCTTTTATACGCTCCGCGGTTACCTTTCCTGTTGCAACAATTTCTTGAACTTCGTGTCGAGCCTTCGCAATCATCTCATCGTATTCAGCGGCCACTTTTTCAGCTTCGTGTCGAGCTGCTTTTGCCTCTTCCAAAGATTCGCGTATAAACTCTTCTCGTTTTTCAAGGGCCTCAATCATCGGCTTCCATGCTTTTGCTCCCAATACGACCAAAACAATCAGGAACGTTAACCACGTCCAGAACATCAGGCCTGTATCGAAATTCATCAGGTTTTCCATAAACCCTCCACGTTAGAAGCTCAAAATATCAATGACTATTTTAAAGCAATCAGTAGTGCGACGACTAAACCAATAATTGCAACGCCTTCAAGTAAAAACAAAGGCAAGTTTACGGCACTTGTAATACTATCTGCCGCTTCTGGTTGACGTGCAATACTCTCTGCAGCACCCTTAGCAAGTTTACCAATTCCTAAACCAGCTCCGATTACTGCCATACCTGCTCCTACTGCGGCACCTAGATATGCAAATTCCATTTTATCACTCCTTTAGTAAATGATTTTAATGTGTGATTATTTATGTTAAACAAATTAAACTCGACTTTAATGATGTGGATGAATGGCTTGTCCAATAAAAACAGTGGACAGAAGCGTAAATACATACGCTTGCACAATACATACGATTATTTCTAAAAATGTTATCCCAACATTCATGGCAACAGAACCAATACCAACATAGACATTATGAAGTAAAAATATCGGCGCAAAAATTGCCAACATAGCAATATGTCCAGCACTCATATTCGCAGCAAGACGCATCGTTAAGGCAAAGGGACGGACAAACATTCCTAAAATTTCAATTGGGATTAAAATTAACAGCACAGGTTTAGGAACGTTTCCCGGAACCATATTTTTCCAATGTCCCATAAAACCATGTTCTTTTGAACCTGCTATAATGATGGATAAAAAAGTGATAATTGCTAAAGCAACCGTTAGATTAAAATTGCCTGTCGCTGTGCTTCCGCCATGTCCGTGGACATCATGAAGATAACTAAAAATGGGGATGAGCCCCAAGAAGTTCATCGTAACAATTAAGAAGAAAAAGCTAAGAACAAGTGGCCCCCACGTTAAAGCATGCTTAGGACCCAGGTTAGGAATTAAAATTCCTGTTCGGACGAAATCTACGACATATTCAAACGCATTTGAAAATCCAGTTGGAATAGGTAATTCCGATTTGCGATAACGACTTGACGCCTTTAAAGCGACTGTAATTAGAAGTGCCGCTGAAATCCAAAGCATCACAACATGTTTCGTAATGGAAATATCAAATCCACCAATATGTAATGGAATGAGCACCCCGCTATTCGCGATGTGACCAATAATTTTATCCCCAATGCTTAAGGTATGTTCTACCTCTTGTGCGCCATGTCCGGCCATCAATTTCCTCTTCCTTTACGCCTTTGCGTCGTGTCTTAAAAAAAGCGGCCAATGATAAGCCTCGACCATGTGCCATGCAAGAAAGTTTGTCAACAAACTTAGAATGAAAATTGTTATGTTTATTTCAGCTTTTGCATCAATTATAACAATCCAAGGTCCTATAAATACTATCTTTACAAAAAAGCCAATCACATTTAAACCCTGTAACCTTTTTGTGGTTTTCTCCCTTAAATTCTCGGCGATAAAGAGCAAAATGGTGCTTAAAAAAACCGGGGGAGCTGACCCGGCTATCAATGAAAACGACCCTAATTGATTATTTGAGAAATAGAAAATTAGGGACGCAAATCCGTTTCCTAAAAGTGCGAAGAGAAGGACTTTTTTCCAAGGGGAGAGGGACTTCATTTTCTTATTATTTTTTCGAGATATAAATTTTTAAGAGCTCGTACATTCCAACCGTTACTCCAAGTAATAATCCAATCAACACGCCGTAAGGATTTGTATTATAATGCGTATCAATAAAATAGCCAATATATCCCAAACCCAGGACTGAGCCCGTCATGGTACTACCCGAAATTATAATTTGATTTTTTTTTATTTGAGACGTGTCATCAGTAGGGGACGACTTTTTTAACACGCTGATTTATCCTTCTTCGACGGGAGCCTCAATCATGGTGCTCCGACCCTGAAAAATAGCGCCTTCTTCTATAATCAGTCTCGAGGCAATGATATCGCCGTCAAGCTTGGCACCTTTTCCTAATACAAGCTTACCTTTTACAGAGACATCACCGCCAACAACGCCACCTATGATGGCATATTCACCCGTAAGGCCACCTTTAACAACGCCCGTATCTGCAACGGTAACAAAACCCGACGCCGTAATATTTCCCTCAACGGTGCCTGCAATATGTGTCGAGCCGTTCACGCTCATGTCGCCTGCAATGCGAGAGCCTTTACCAACAATCGTTTCAATGCGATGTATTCTATTTGTCATGGATGTCCTTTATCGTTGAGTTGAGTCAGGTAATAACTCTGAAATCATTACGCTTGGATCAATCGCTTCACCGTCATGCCAAATTTCAAAATGTAGATGTGAACCTTTTGAATTTCCTGTATTTCCCATAATGGCTATCTTTTCGCCACGATTGACTTTATCACCTTCCTGGACCAGATTTCTTTCATTATGGCCATAAATACTCACGTATCCATTTTGATGATCAATAATGACGGTATTTCCATATTTATACGTCCAGTTTGAAAACAATACATAGCCACGTCCTGCAGCATTGACCTCATTATCATCAATAGAGGATAAATCAATGCCGAGATGATCCGAGTTAAAGAAGCCTTTTTTGGGTGTGTAGCGTGCGTTGACAAAACCATCAATGGGTAAATACGTCGGATAGTTATCTAGTAAACCCATGGAATGTTGCGGTGATATCAAAGACTGATAATCGCTATCATCTTTAAAAATGGAATCCAGCTCTGACCCGGCCGTTTCAGATAAGCTCCGTCGGATAATTTCATTCACTTGCTTTATCCTATCCATATCTTGTAAAATGACAGAAACCTGATTTCGCTCTTTGAGCAATTGTTCATTCTGTTGCAAAATATTTTTATAATCAAAAGCTTTTGGTAAAACAAACCCGAGAAAAACGATGATGGCGATGAGGGAAAAAAATATCAAATATTTTAAATATTTAAATGTGTGTACGGAAAAACTAATGCTTTTCCCAGACGTCCCATCGTCTTTTACCATAAAGAATGTGATTTTTTCGTGACTCATGATAATTCGATACTTTCAAATATTTCCACGAGACGATCTAAATCCTCTTGCGAAAAATATTCAATTTCTATGATGCCTTTTTCCTTTTTTTGATGCACTAAAACTTTCGTCCCCAATTTTTCCATTATTTTTTCTTCGATAGAAATAATATTCCGCGGTTTTTGCGATGCCTTTTTAGCAGGCGTCGAACGTGCAGGCTGTTCTTTTGTTTTATTGATAAGCGTTTCAGTTTCACGGACATTTAACTTGTCTCGCAAAACGCGTCTAAAAAGGTGTAACATAAGTCTTGAATCTTGTACGCCCACTAAAGCGCGAGCATGCCCCGCCGAAATTAACATATTTTTTAAAGCGAGCTTTATTTCAGGCGGTAATTTAAGCAAGCGCATGGTATTGGAGATGGAGGCACGACTTTTCCCTAGATGATCACCGATTTCTTCATGAGACAAATTGTACTTTCCTGATAAAAGCGAATATGCCTCGGCCTCTTCAAGAGGATTTAAATTGTCGCGTTGGAGATTTTCAACAAGGGCCAGCTCCATGGCATCGACATCAGACGTTATATTTAATACATAAGCAGGGATGGATGTCTTGCCCAATTGTTTGCAGGCACGATAACGTCTTTCGCCAGCAATAATTTCGTACTTATCGCCAAAGGGTCGAACTGTTATGGGCTGGACGAGTCCCTTGGAAGCGATGGATGCAATCAAATCATTTAATGCATCTTCTCTAAAATCTTTTCGGGGTTGATTTGGATTGGCGACAATGTCGTCAATAGACATCTCTAAGATGGAACCATTTGATTTTTGCTGCCCATTAGCATCTAATGGACGCTCATCCTCTTCGGCATAATTTTTAATTAAAGCCGATAAACCTTGACCGAGTCTTTGTTTAGGCACTTTTTAACACTTCCTGTACGAATGACATGTAATCGTTTGCACCACTGGAATTGGCATCATATAAAATAATAGGTTTCCCAAAGCTGGGAGATTCGCTGAGTCGAACATTTCGATGAATATGCGTTTTATAGACTCTGTCTTTAAAATAGGATTTGACCTCATCAACGACTTGCTTGCTTAAATTCAATCGTCCATCGTACATTGTCATTAAGACACCTTCAATCGTGAGAGCTTTATTAATGGAGCGCTGGACCTTGCGAACGGTATTGAGGAGCTGACCCAAACCTTCTAATGCAAAATATTCGCATTGAATAGGAATAATGACAGAATGTGCTGCTGTTAAAGCGTTAAGCGTTAATAAACCAAGAGAGGGTGGACAATCAATGATAATAAAATCGTATATTCCCTCAATTTCTGCGAGGGCATTTTTGAGAATACGCTCCCTGGCGATGGCGGAGATTAACTCGACTTCAGCGCCCACCAATGAGGGACTCGACGGAACGATATCTAAAAAAGGGAGTTCCGTCTTTTGAGAAATCTCCGAAACGGAGGCTTCTTCTATAAGGACTTGGTAAACCGTATTGCCATTCATTTTAACCGGTACACCTAAACCAGACGTTGCATTCGCTTGTGGATCCATGTCTACTAGCAGGGTTTTACGCTCTGCCACAGCCAATCCAGCGGCGAGATTGATGGCGGTCGTTGTCTTGCCAACGCCACCCTTCTGATTTACAATTGCAATTATTTTTCCCATAAGTCCTTAGTTATCAACAGTTTGCAAAAATCCGCGCCAAGCGGCGATGAATATACTCGGCTCCCTATGTAAAAACAATCAAGGAATTAGTTTGTCGTGTTTGTGTGTAGTTTTGGAACCCGGCCACAGAGAACGCGGAGATTTCTTTAATTTCCTCTTTGTGAAACTAGGTGCTTCTTCGTGCGACGGCGCCTGTCCTGAGCTTGTCGAAGGATGTTAGACTTTTTCTGCAAGCAAGATGCTTACGTTACCATTTTTTGCTACGAGACTTTAGGAGACTCTTCTCCGCCAACTGACGGATCAGAGTGACAAGCCTTCTTTTCTTTGTGGCTTCGCGGCTTTGTGTGATATTTTTTTATTTCTGTGTTTCTCTCTGTTGTAGTATTTTTTTTCGTCGCCTTAAAACCCACCCCTAACCCCTCCTCCCGACGCGTAGGTCGGGATTTACAACGAGAGGGGAATTGGATACGGGATTTGCATCAGGATCTGCCCAATCTTCGCAATCCGCGGGAAAGATTATTTTTCGTGGTTTTTGTGTTGTTCTTTACTTTTATTAAATTCTTTTTCTTCGTGAAACTTAGTGCTTCTTTGTGGAACTTGGTGGTAGATATTTTCCGCACCAGACTCAGAAATAAACAGGGTATTGTTGGGCTAAAGCCCCTTCTTCGTGGTGTCGGTGCTTAATTAATTCGTGAAGCATCAAACAATACGGTAATGACTCTGGATAAATCCAAAATCATAACTCCAGGTCTTTATGTGCTCTAATATTAAGCCGCGTCCAAGATTACCAAATAATGAAATTCCTCGACCCAATAGAACGGGGATTTTTGTAATAATCATTTCATCAATTAAATCGTCACGTAAAAAGCTTTGAATCGTTAATCCACCATCGATATAGAGGTGGTGCAAACCATCGTCTGCGAGGCGCTGATAGAGCAATTTCGGTGATTCATTGGAAAAAGAAACGGTATTTTTCAAATGCTGTGGAATAGAAACTTCATGATGACTCAAAACAATCACTTTCGTCTCGCCGTAAGGCCATTGTCCAAAGGAGAGCACTTTTTCAAAGGTTTTTCGTCCCATAACCAAGCCATCAACAGATGACATAAACGCAGAAAAACCACAATCTTCACCTTCTGGCACCTGTTTATTAGCGACATCCAACCAGTCAAGATTGCCGTTTTGGTCAGCGATAAAGCCATCAATACTTGTTGCGATAAAAACCGACGCTTTCATTAATCTAACAATTATAGCCAGTCTTTTTTTCTAAAATAAACCAACATTCCCATGGCCATCACCAGCATCGCGCCTAACATGTAATAGTAGCCGTATGTCAAATGAAGCTCTGGAAGAGTGTCGAAATTGGTGCCGTAAATCCCGGCGATAAAGGTCAGCGGAATAAAAATAACGGAGAAAATCGTAAGAAATTTCATAATATCGTTAAGCTTGCTGCTAATGGTTGTATGGTAAATATTAAGCTGATCTGACAAGATTTCTCGATAACTGTCAGAAGCATCATTTGCTTGACTAATATTGTGTCCCAAAGTTTTAAAATGGACGTCATTTTTCTCTTCGATTAAGTCTGAATCTATTTTAGGCAAAGACAAAATCATCTCTTTTGCAGGGATAATATTTTTACGCACAAAGTTGAGTTCGCGCTTGTAATAATTGATATCATCGATGACTGATTTTTGCGGATTAAGAAGTAATGTTTCTTCCAATATTTCAATTTTTTCGCCTAAAACGCTGAGAATATAAATGTAATTGTCGATGACAACATCTAGCAATGCGAATGCGAGGTAATCGGTTCCTGCATTACGAATACGACGTTTATGTTTACGAATTCGCTCCCGCACGGGCTCAAAGACATCACCTTTGCGTTCTTGAAAAGATAATATCAACGATTCTGTAAAAATCAGACTTAAGTTTTCCACATTAAATTGATCGCTTTCCACATCATGTTGCAGCATTTTTATAGAAAGAAAGATGCCATTATCATATTCATGGACCTTGGGTCGTCCTTGGGTATCCATTACGTCCGACAAAATTAGCTTGTCAAGATCCAGCTCTTTTGCAATTTCTTTCATAATAGTCGTACTATGAAGACCGTCGACATTAAACCATGTCACCGAGTCATTGCGATGAAATTTTTGGATGTCCGCAACACATGACAGTGTCTCTTCTGCGTAGAGTTCGCCATTAAAATCAATAACGCGAAGCAATACATCTTCTATTTTTTGCTCGCCTCTAAATAATAATTCGTCGGGAGAAATGCCGATTTCTTGTTTTTGTTTTTTTAAAAATCGTCCCATAATTTTATACTCGAAGCGATGTTATTTTAGAGACATCATTCCTTCTCAAATACACTATCGCCTCGTCTCCTTTATTTAAATGGTGATTACGTCTTCCGTGCTTTTCCGCTGATTGCATCAATATTAATTTTAAACACTCTCATCTTCTTGTCGTCTTTTTTAATATACTCCAGTCCACGTTCAAACCAATCGCCTGAATATTTTTTCACTAATCCTTCGAGCCCCACTTGTTTGTCATCGCCAAGGGCTTCTTCAATTTGGCCAAAGACAATCGTGCTTTCATAATTTGTTGTAAATTCTTCTGGGATGATTTCTGTTTTCCCAACAGCACAAAAGGAAACCCTCGCATTTTCCTGGATACAATCAAGCTTATGTCCCTCGTTCGCAGAATGGAAATAGACTGATTTATTGACATAGCAAAAACTCAATGGAGCACCATAAGGTTCGCCGTCTAAGCCCATCATAGAAAGAACGCCATATTCAGCGCGATGTAATATTTCGATGGCTTCTTTGTCTGATACGGCTCTATCTTTTCGTCGCATTTTCATCATAACTTTTGAAACGCTCCATTTTTTTCTAATCTTTTGTGGATGGGGCAATTTACATCCTTAATGGCCACACGGCTCGGCTCTCGATTTTTTGTTGGGGCTAAAAGCTCAATAAGTGTCGGCTTTTTCATTAAGACGAATATAAAAAAATTACAGTACGGGGCTCTTGATTACCATCAGTTTTTCTCTCGTCATTTCGTGCATGGAATATTGTATTCCACCCATGCCAATCCCTGAAGCATCTCTCCCTCCAAAAGGCATCCAATCTACCCTAAAAGCAGTATGGTCATTTACCATTACGGCCGTAGCGTTTAGTTTTTTGACGCAATCCAAGGCTACATCTAAATTTTTAGTAAAAACTGCTGCTTGAAAATGAACATCCAAGCTATTTGCAATTTCAATGGCTTTTTCTCTTTTTGAATAAGAATAAATGCAAACCACAGGACCAAAAATTTCCAGAGTAGAGACTTTGGCATCTAATGGAGGATTAAATAATACGGTTGGTTTATAACAAGTCTCAGAAATTCGCATCCCGCCTGTTAATAATTTTGCTCCGCCCGCCACTGCTTCATTTACCCATTTTTCTACTCTATCTACTTCTCTTGGAAAAATTAAAGGACCCACTTCTGTTTTTTCATCCATAGGGTCACCAACGATTAAATTATTAGCCATCACCGTTAATTCATTGGCAACTTTATCACTGATACTCTCATGTACAAAAACGCGCTGTACAGAGACACAAACTTGTCCAGCATGATAAAACCCCCCTTTTGAAAGAGCGGGTATCATTTCTTTAAAATCGGCATCTTGTTCAACAATTACAGGAGCAGCTCCACCATGTTCGAGGGCACATCTGGTCCCAGGAGCTAATTTGGATTTCAAATACCACCCTACTTGAGGCGAACCAATGAAGGAAAAATAATTAACCCTCTTATCCGTAACCAAAAGTTCTCCTGCATCTCTATTACAGATGACAACTTGACACCAAGCATCAGGCAAGCCGGCCTCTTGTAGAATATTTACTAAAGCCAAACAAGATAAAGGAGTGGCTAAAGCTGGTTTTATAATAACAGGGCAACCTGCTGCCACGGCTGTAATGACTTGATGTACAATTAAATTAAGTGGATGGTTAAATGCACTGATAGAGGTAACGACACCTATGGGTTCTCTGGTTGTAAAGGCAATTCTTCCTACAGACGCTTTGGTTAATCCCATAGGGATTTGTTCCCCTTTGAGTTGTCCAATATGTTCTGCGGCTATTTTTATCCCATTAATCGCTCGTAATACCTCTACTTTCGAATCAGTATAAGGTTTGCCTCCTTCTTGAGCAGCCGTATTGGTAAGTTCTTCAATTCGAGTCTTCATTATTTCAGCTGTTCGCTCTAAGATGGCGATTCGCTTATGTGCTGGTATCCAGCTTGATTGGTCTTGGAATAAGCTGTATGCCGTTGCCAGCGCATTTACTACTTCTTTTTTGCCAACTAATGGAATCTCCTTAATCAGCTTTAGATTATATGGAGAATGTATTTTTAACATTGGATTTATCATCTTATTCTGCTCTCTTTTCAATTAAAGGATACATGTTTTTTCTTTCAATAGAATATTTAATATTGAATGAGTTAATGAATAATCTACGGCCAAATCAATTACATGCACGCCATCTTGGTTCAAACATTTTGTTAGAATGCTTCTAAAATTTTCATCACTATCTGGTCTGTAACCCCTTGCACCATAACTATTAGCGTATTCAACGAAATTCGGATTTTTGTAATCTAATCCAAAACTATCGAATCCCATCCCTGCTTGTTTCCATTTTATCATTCCGTAAGCGCTATCATTCAAAATAATAACAACTAAATTTAAACCTAATCGAACAGCTGTTTCTAATTCCTGAGAATTCATCATGAATCCACCATCACCACAAACAGAAATTACTTTTTTATCGGGATTAATCAGTTTCGCTAATATTGCAGAAGGTAAACCTGCACCCATTGTTGCCAGCGCATTATCTAACAATAAAGTATTGTGTTGATAACATTTATAGTTTCTGGCAAACCAAATTTTATAAACGCCATTGTCCAACGTAACGATTCCATCATCGTGTAATTCTTCTCTGATGATGTGCACCAATCGTTGTGGCAAGACAGGAAAACGGCTATCATTGGCGTATTTCCCCAGATGAAGTTCAATCTCTTTTTTTATTCTTTGGAAATATGAAAAGTCCCAATTCTTTGTATCTCGAATGCCGGATCCTATTTTTTTAACAGAGGTCGCAATGTCGCCAATTACATTTAATTGTGGAAAATAAACTTCATCTACCTCAGCCGGGAAAAAGTTGACATGAATGACCTTTGTTCTTCCTTCTTCCATAAAAAAGGGAGGTTTTTCAATTACATCATGTCCTACATTTATAATTAAATCTGCTCTACTAATTGCACAGTGCAAAAAGTCATCTTTAGATAAAGCAGCGGTTCCCAAAAATTTAGGATGTCGCTCATCCATAACACCTTTGCCCATTTGAGTATCAAAAAAATAAATTCCCGTTTTCTTAATAAATTGCGCTAATGCTTTTCCCGTTCGTTTCCTGTTTGCGCCAGCTCCAATTAGCAACAGGGGCATTTTAGCCTGCTCAATCATTTTCACGGCATTCTGAATAGCCAAAGCGTCTGCATCGGGTCTGCGATGCCCAACAACATTAAATAGTCTCTCGGTACATTCTTCTATAGCAATGTCTTCGGGTAATTCTAGATGTACGGCTCCCGGCCTTTCTTCCATCGACAACCGAAATGCCTCTCTAACCATTGAAGGGATATTATTCCCGTTTACAATTTGTCGTGTATATTTGGTTATTGGACGAAGTAGATCTACTATATTGACAATCTGAAATCGACCTTGTTTCGATTTCTTGATGGGTTTTTGCCCCGTAATCATCATCATGGGCATTGCTCCTAATTGTGCATAAGCGGCTGGTGTCGTAAAATTTGTAGCACCAGGTCCTAAAGTTGACAAACATACGCCTGGCTTTCCAGTCAATCGACCATACGTCGCAGCCATAAAACCAGCACCTTGTTCGTGACGGGTTAGCACTAATTTGATTTTGGAGTTTCTCATTGAATCCAGAAAATCCAAATTTTCTTCACCTGGAATTCCAAAAATATATTCTACGCCTTCGTTTTCGAGCGCTTTAATAAATAAATCTGATGCTTTCATATTTCCCTTAACATAAATTTAGTGTTAGCCTTTTATTGATATGACACCCAATGTCGAGTTAAACGTAACCATTTATTTTATCGTGTTAACATGGCTAGACATACGTTTAACCCTCTAATATGGCCGTGTATCTGTAGCTTTTCTCATGAATTCTCCTATAACTCATCAATTAATAAATAGCGTCACTCGTTTTAATACTCCAAAGCTATGTAAATCAATATGGTTTACAAGGGCAAAAGGCGTTGGGGTTTGCGATAGAGCTAATATTATTTCTTTGGGGCTTTGTGTGAGTTAAAGATGGGCTAAAGCCCTATCTTTTTTGCTTTTTTCCCTTTATGAAACTCGGCACTTCTTCGTGTGCCTTGGTGTGAGACTTTTCCGCAAGCAAGATACTTACGTTACAATCATTGCGCATAAGGGTAGACAAGTTCCCCTCTTGTTGTAAATCCCGACCAACGTGTCGGGAGGAGGGGCTAGGGGTGGGTTTTAATAAAGAAAACTACAGAGGAAACAGAGATTAACGCAGAGAACGCAGAGAAAAGTTTATTGAACCGAAAAATATCTGCTAATAATTGTTGGTTTCATTCATAATTCATAATTTGTAATTCTTACCTACCCCTAACCCCTTCCAGAAGGGGAATTGAATGTGCGATTATTTACGAGAGGGGAATAAAATAATACTTTTCTTTGTGAAACTCGGCGCTTCTTCGTGTGCCTTGGTGTGAGACTTTTTCGCAAGCAAGATGCTTACCTTACAATATATTTATTGCTCCAAGGTGCTCAAATCGCCGACATCTTCGCCTAAAGATTGCGCTTTTAAAACGCGGCGCATAATTTTCCCGCTGCGAGTTTTGGGGAGCGAGTCCACAATCGTCACTTTTTCAGGGCGAGCGATAGGACCGACCTCTTTGGCAACATGATCGCGTAAGGCATCACGTATTTCTTTGCTATCACTGACACCCTGACGCAAAATTACAAAGGTATGAATGGCGTGACCCTTCAATTCATGAGGAAGTCCAATGGCCGCTGCTTCGGACACGTCTGGATGACTGACTAAAGCCGATTCAATTTCCGCTGTTCCTAAACGATAGCCCGAAACTTTAATCACATCATCCAAGCGTCCAATAATCCAAAAATATCCGTCTTTATCTTTACGGGCAGAATCTCCAGCGGCATACCAGCCCTGTTTCGCAAATTCTGACCAATAGGTTTTAACATAGCGGTCGGGGTCGCCTTGAAGCGTTCTTGCCATGCCAGGCCAAGGGTTTTTAATCACAAGCTTTCCTTGTTCGCCGACTCCAACTTCATTACCATCGCCATCCACAACGGCGACTTCAGTACCAAAAAATGGTTTAGTGGCTGAGCCTGGTTTTAGGGGCATTATTGGGATAGGCGTAATCATAAATCCGCCTGTTTCTGTTTGCCACCAGGTATCCATAATCGGGCATTTCCCTTTGCCGATAACCTCATAATACCATCTCCAGGCTTCAGGATTTATCGGTTCGCCAACGGAACCAAGAAGTCGAAGACTGCTCAAATCGTATCGCTTCGGCCAATCGTCGCCAAAACGCATTAAGCCTCGAATTGCTGTCGGCGATGTATATAAAATGGTGATGCCGTATTTCTCAATCATTTGCCACCAGCGATGTGGATAGGGATAATTTGGCGCGCCTTCATACATCATTACGGTTGCACCATTAATAAGGGGGCCATAAATAATATAGCTATGACCTGTAATCCATCCAGGGTCTGCGGCACACCACCATCGGTCTTCGTCTTTAATGTCAAAAACGTATTTATGCGTGACGGATGTATAGACCGAATATCCACCATGCGTATGAACCTGACCCTTGGGCTTGCCCGTCGTACCGGATGTATAAAGAATAAAGAGAGGATGTTCCGCATCGAGTTTTTGCGTTTCGTATTTCCATGATGCCATGGGTAATGCTGCTAAGTCATGATACCAAAAATCTCGACCGCTTTCCATATAGACGTCTTGTTTCGTGCGTTTTACAACGATACAATGTTCAATGGTTGGAGAGCGTTTCATGGCCTCATCGGCAATTGTTTTTAAATCATTGATGCTTCCACGACGCCAGCCACCGTCTGCCGTCACAAGAGTTCGGCTCTTTGAGTCCGCAATGCGCTCGGATAACGCTTCGTAGGAAAAACCACCATAAACAACACTGTGCACGGCGCCGATTTTAGCACACGCCAGCATGGCAAACATTAGCTCAGGAATTTGAGGCATATAAATCGTAACGACGTCGCCTTTTTTTACGCCCATACTATTAAGAATATTGGCAAATTTAGAGACTTCCCGATTCAGCGCAAAATAGGAGTATGTAATGGCATCACCTGGCTCGCCTTCCCAAATGAGGGCAAGCTTATTTTTGCGCCATGTCGTTAAATGTCGATCAATGGCGTTAAGAATAATATTTGTTTTTCCCCCTGTAAACCATTTATAGAATGGCTTTTCTGAGTCGTCCAAAACGGTGTCCCATTTTTGAAACCATTCTAACTTTTCAGCTTCTTCAGTCCAGAATTGCTCCCGGTTTTCAATGGAGTGCTTATAAAGACTGTCGTAGTCTTTAACATTGGCCTGATCTATAACGTCCTGAGATGGATAATACACATTACCTTCAAGTGTTGCTTTCTTGCTCACAAACAAACTCCTTTACCTTTATTGATGTCTTTTATGGACGATTTTGTCGTTTTGACAAAGAGCATCTTACTACATTTTTTTGATGGATTATTATAATCAAAACGTAAAATTTCCGAAGATGTTTTTTGAGAATTCAGATGAATTACGCATCATCGTGTCGTTTTTAAGCCGTTTTTATGTGTCGGGGGAATAGCTTTCCTCAATAAACACGGGCAAAAAAGAGGGCGTCCGTCTGCGCTATTCTTCCAATAATAGGGAAAAAGCCGTGGTTAATTTAAGAACGTTTTGGTTTTCGCGCTGAAGATTTGCCGCCAATTTAGTCGCGATATTTGTCATCACTTTATACCCTAAGTGAGGATATGTTTTACAAATTGAATCAAAATTTTCCCGCGTGATCTTCACGATTTGACTATTTGTAACCGCCGTAACATGGGCTGTTCGTAAACTAGCAGGAAGCAACAATGCCATTTCACCAAAAAATGGCTTATAAGAACTGTCGAGAGTAATAAATGTCTTATCATGATTTTGACCATCATCGCCGTCAATTAATGTCAATGATTTAGAAATCGAGATTTTGCCTTCAACCAGAATTAGCAATGCGTGGCCAGCATCGCCTTCTCTCATGATGCTTTCCCCGGCTTTAAAGTTAATTTTGTCAAATGCAGGGCGAAAAACTTCAACCTCGTCAGCGTCTAGCCCTCTGAAAAGATCGCTTTTAACTAAACTGGGAACATAAGGCATGCTTCACCGTCCTTAACTAAAAATAATGAGATGATCTCTGTTGGTGATAACATAGTCATCTGCCGGGTTTAAAATCGTTTTAATTTTTTGCTCATCTCCCATTGTACGGCCAGCCTCACGAAGTTTTCGTTGAATAAAGGCATCTAAATAATCGCCGCTATCGGGTGATAAAAAACCTGAGATTCCGTCGCTTTTTTCTTCACGATAAATGCCGAGAACAATCTTTTTTTCTTTAGTCTGATAATGGGAAAAGACGTCTGAGAATAATTTCCCAACAAAGGCGCTTTTTACAGGCTCCGATAACATATGGCTCGTTTCGCCATGGAACATTTCAGTAAGAAAAGGGGGAAGTCCGGGTTGAAGTAGTTGCGACGCACCTAAAAAAGGGCCAAATTCATCCGAGATGATTATGCCATCTACTTTTGCTCGTTTTACAGATGATCGCGAATCTTTGAATAGGAGATAGGCGTACACCTTCACTTTCGGAGCTAATGCTTTAATCGAATATACGGCTAAAGCCGTTTTTTCATCAACTTCCGAGGCGCCGAGTTTAGAGAGGTATGGCAACACTAAAACGGCGGAAGCTTTATCGACTTGTGCCCGATATAAAATAACATCATTGGTAAAATCGCCTTTAACAAAGTTGAATTTATGCGGTTTAAATTTATTAATGATATTTTGGATTTCATCTTCCGGCTCTTCATTGATCAAGACAACTTGCATTGATTTTTCGCCACTTTGCTGCAAAAAGGTTGTCAGTAGGCTTTCCGATTGATTATTCCATCCACAAATAACATAATGGTTTTGTGCTTTTATACTTGTCAAACCTTTACCCTCCTGAATTTTTCGAGCTATAAATAAGGACGAAATCGTTGCTGTTAAAAATGAAATCAACAAAAGTGAAAAAAACATCATAATGGAAGCAATCAGTTTTGCCGCCGGAGTTTGTGGTGAAAAATCTCCATAGCCCACCGTTGTCATCGTGACCCAAGCCCAATAAAAGGCATCATAAATGCTTTTTATATTTGTAGTTTTACTCTCCGCGTCGAAATTGTAAACGAGGGTGCCGCCTGCGAGAAGAATAATCCAGAGAAATGCGAGTATGACAAAAACCCGTTCTTCCACCAGAATATTGTGAAGTTTCACAATTTTTTTTATTATTAACATGGACTTAATCTAAACGAGACATTTTCGGAAAAAAGAGTTAACAGCCTAGACTAAAAAATGTTTATACTCTTAGCATGAAAATAATTTGCGTCAAAAAGGATACTCTTATGAAATATTCAGTGATTTTAGCAATGTTGTTGCCGTTTACAATTTTCGCCCAAACGGACGTCAGTGGCGAGGTTTCGGGGGTTTGGTCACGGGGGATTCATCCTATTACGCTTATCGGTGATGTTTCGGTCCCCCTCGGTGACACTTTAATGATTGAGTCGAATGTTGAAGTATATCGCGATACATTTGAAATCCGAGTTCTCGGCACTCTTTTAGCCGAAGAAGCTCTATTCTTTGAAGGAAGCGGTATTTTTAACGACAATGGCGAAGTGGGATTAAACGGGTGTATCATCGAGGGTGCTCAATATGGCATTAAGTCTTTTGGTGGAAGTGTCAATATTGTAAATACGCTTTTTGATGGCATGGCGGAAGAGGGGCTTGATTTTCATCAAATCGTGTATGGGAAAGTTGAAAATTGCCAAATTTTAGATTCGGGAACGTATGGGATTCGCATTACACAAAGTGATATTGTTTATATTCGCAACAATATTTTGTCTGGTAACTCTCAAAATGATACGGTCTATCCGGCTCTTTTTATCGACTCTTCGTCTCCTCAAGAGATTTCGTTTAATCAAATTATTGAAAACTTAGGACAAGGGGTTGGGATTTGGGCGCTAACAGGAACTGCATCCCCAAAACTATCAAACAATCTTATTCAGGGAAATTTTACAGGCATTACGATTGTAAATGCGACACCCATTCTTGATTATAATACAATTATACAAAACTTTGTAGAAGATGAGGCAAATTCTGGAGCGGGCGTTTATATTGGTTATGCTGACGCCTTGCCGATACTCACGAATAACTATATAGCCTTTAATTATTACGGCGTGTCGGTTATCAATAATGGACAGGCTAATTTAGGAATGCTTGTTAATTCACCCATTAATGACGATGGCCAAAATGTTTTCTTGGACAATTCTTTTGACGGTGTGACGTGGAATGTATGGAATGGAACACCTTTTACGCTTTATGCCCAAAATAATTATTGGCCAGGCTTAGACACAAGTGCCATTGACGCAACACTCTATGATGACAACGAAGGGGCTAACGGAGAAATCATCTTTGAACCTACGGCGTCACTTGCTTTGGGGAAAGGCAATTTAGACGGAGATCAACGTATTAGCATTCTTGACATCGTTATAATGCTTGAAAATGTACTAAACGACGAAAACTTTTACGGCGCCCACCTATGGAAAGCCGATATAAATGATGACTTAGAGGTCGATATAAACGATATTGTTCTACTTATTGACATATTTTTAAATCCTGGAAATTAGTCTTTAGAAAAAACGAGATCTAATCGCGTTATTAGATTATCAAGCGTCTGTCGCGTGACGCCTAAAAGCTCAGCAGCAGCCACTTTTTTCCCATCATTGAGAAGCATTGCATTTTGAATCATCGCTTTACGGACTTCATCTAACGCTTGCACATTAATAGGTAGCGGAATGTATTTTACTTCTGATTTTAACTCAACGGATTGAAAGTGATGGGGCTCAAGAACGGATTCCATGCCAGGAATGGAAATAACGGCTTGTTCAATTAAGTATTCAAGTTCAGCGAGATTTGCTTTCCACTGTCGTTTTTCTAAATATTCTTTTGCTTGTAAACTAATAGATAGATGCTCCTTTTTATGACGCTGTGCAAAAAAAGACACTGCGAAATCGATCATGATTGGCAGATCTTTTTGTAGTTCTTGTAGTGTCGGCAATACAATTGTCGTCTCTTTGAAGAAGTCCACTAAATCTGAGATTAAGCTCTCGCCACTATTTAAACTGGAGCGTGTACCGTTTATTGAAAATATGAGAGAGCTTTCGAGGTATCCCTTACTCGGTTTTTTTCTCTGAGCAACTAAGAAATTCCGTAATTTTTGTTGCGTCTGACGCGGTAACGCGGCTATATTTTCAACAAGAATACTCGTGTTTATGAGAGACTTCTCTTTGGTTTTCTCATTCAACATATTCTTTAACTTAGAAATGTCTTGTGTATCGGATGCACAATTTAAATACCGAATACTCTGGATTGGGCTTGATGAAATACTGTGTATCAAGTGGGTAATGAGTCGATGTCCTGAACCTTTGGAGCCGACAATTAAAATAGGTTCTCGCCTTGAAGCCAACGATTGAGCCGATTGAAAAACATGCTTCATTTGGTCAGAAGCCGATAAATAAGGAAATGACTCCAAAAGGCGACTCGGCATCAGCTCGACGAGGGCTAAATTTTCCGCTCGTAACTTCTTTGACTCTTCCATAGAGCGATAAAGGGACATGAAATTTGCAAGGAGCAGCCCCATCAATGAAGAAATGGGTGATATGAGTTGCCGGTCTTTGGGTGAAAAATTAGCTTCCGTCAATTTTTTCCCTAGCCCAATAAGCCCGATCTGTTTCTTCCCCAGCTTTAATGGAATTAGGAAAAATATCCCGTCTTTTTTAAGTGAGTTTTGTAGTTTGACACTTATAATTTCATCGGGAACCTGAAGATATTGCGGAGCATTCAATCCCTTGGTATAGAGAAGGCTCATGTTTTGGGACCCATTATCACAATAATAAATACATCCTCGACTTACACCGAGAGCGCCCATAATGATTTGGGTCAATGTTTCAAAAAACTCTGATGCATTTGCTGCTTCCAGAGGCAGTTCTGATAACTCTTCAATACTTCGTAGCAATAGAAGTTGTCTTGCGTCATTACTTGTCATAATTAAAATATTCTCGAGCTTTCGTTTCTAGATCAAAGGATAAAGCATATTTCAAAACGCCCGTTGCTTGCAATGCCTTTTGGGTGGATCGATCCATCTCGCAAAAAGCGAGCCCTTTTCCGTCTCTATTCCTGATATCTAAAACTTCCAAAAAAATCGACACCAGTAAACTACTGGGTTCCCCAAGATTCATGTTTATAATAATTATAGAAGTTGAGGCTGAATAATTATTTAATATCTCCTCTCGCAATATTTTTATGTCGTTACGAGAGAGTCGTCCGTTAAAACGTATGGTTACTAATCCATGTTCTGGCGTAATCGTAAATCCGTAATTTGTCATCTCAACCCCCTTTTAACCTCTTTTATAGCTGTCACCGTTAGTCCCTTTTTATAATCAGAGACTAATATAGAATCCATTAGTGCACGAACCATCTTCAATCCATTTCCGCGAAAAGCGTCTTTGTTTTTTGATTCATTTGTCCAGCCAATACCACTGTCTTCAACCCCTACCATAAAACTTGTGTCTCTAAAGAAAAAGGAAATTGTCGCTTTGTGGTCAGGCGTTTTGCTATGCTCTTCTGCGTTTAAAGCAAGCTCCATCGTCACTGTTAAAATCGATTTTTTTTCTTCTTTGCTAAGATCTAATTCATTTACAAAATCATCAAATTTCTCTTCGATCGTTTTTTCATACTCCGAAAAGAAGGAAATATCAAATTTGATTTTTCTCTCTCGTGTTTCAATCACCATAATAATCTAAATCTACATAATATTTTTAACTATTCAAGATAATAATGTATGATTGTTTGATAAATACAAATTGTGATTGTCTAATAACAAGACGTTAATTAAAAGATGGGGAGTGTCAAAATAACTGGGTCTGAAAGGGCCGTAATGAGTTGTGTGATAGA
>CALBFA010000065.1 GCA_937888365.1 uncultured Fidelibacterota bacterium
TTTGCGTACAACATACTTCTTCTCGATGTGTCCGTCAAACTATAGCAACTTCACTATTGGATTATTTGCCCCACGGCAAGCTGAAAATCAGGATGCCGTGGGGCAAAATTTAGACACTTCAATTTTTATTTTAGCATAAAACAGCAAACACAAGATAAGACCCAATTAAAATTTAATGATTAATTATCCCGCGATAGCGTCCATTTGCTCGGTTTTCGTGTTGATGAAGCTACGAACCCCCATCATTACCTATTGTGCAAAAGCCGTTTCGACTTAAGTTCCCCGTTATATGTATAAAGATCTAAAAATTCGAACCCTCGTAAGCATTGTGCTTATTGCTATTGTCGTTTATGCAACACTCTATTCAAGACTGCTATTCGCGGGCTTCTTTAGTCTGGCGGGTTTGCTCGTTTTGCGTGAAATGCTCATGAATATGTCCCAAAATAAAGCGGCTCCGAGTCTAACATTAGCTTTTCCCCTTTACGCACTATTTCTTGCAAAAGCGACGGGCAATATCGCATTCCCTTGGGAATTGATACTGATTACATCGGCAATCTTTTTGTTTACAATAGAGTTAGCAAAGAACAAAGCCAAAGCATTTGAAAATATTTCACTCACTGGATTTTCAGCTCTATTTGTGGCCCTTGCCATTCACAGTTTTATTGCGCTGCAGCAATACGATTTACCCATGGATACAGGCGTCGGATTTTTTGGTGGACGACTCATTCTGAGTGTTTTCATCAGCGTTTGGGTTTGCGATGGGATGGCGTATTTCGTAGGATCTGCCATCGGCAAACACAAAATATTTCCACGCGTCAGTCCCAACAAAAGCTGGGAAGGCAGTATCGCCGGCCTGTTAAGCGCAATACTCGTTTTGTTTCTTTTATCCAGTATCAATTTTGTCCATGGTTTTGAAGCATGGCATTTGATTATTCTCGGTATCATCGCTGGCGGCATGGGACAAGTGGGTGATTTCGCCGAAAGTCTCATCAAGCGGGATTTGGGAATCAAGGACTCTAGCAATCTGTTGCCGGGTCATGGCGGCGCATGGGATCGCTTGGATTCACTGCTATTTGCCATCCCTTTGAGCTATTATTTTATCAAATATTTTGTTCTGTAAACGTCAATCAAAACCGTCTAATGTTATTATAATTACACGTAAAAATTATTGAGGATACCTTGTGAAAAAGTCTTTTATCATTCAAATCATACTTTTAGTGGGCGCCGTTATTTGGACCAATATTGGCGCAAAAAACAAAGAAGTAATGAACGATGGCTTCAATGCCAACGCAGGGGGTATAAAAGTCGATTTAACCGGCGATATTAAAATATTTGACTCTTCACCCACCGATAAAGCCGTCAAAAAAGGCGGAACCCTTGTGGTTGCTTGGTCTGCCGAACCAGAAAATCTAAATTACTATACATCGACTTCTGCCAATGCAAAACGCTTTCTCGACTACATTTATGAGACGCTCATTTCTTACGATTACGCCGATTGGTCTTATTCGCGACCCATTTTAGCAAAGAAGTTCGAGGTGAGTGATGATGGCAAAACTTACCGCTTCTATTTGCGCGACAATATTACCTGGCATGACGGTGAGCCTATGACAATCGATGATGTCGTATTTTCCATGAAAGCTTTGATGAATCCCTTTGTCGATGATGCGCCATTGCGTGCTTATTACGATAAAGTCATCGATGCGCATGCCGAAGGCGATTCGGTTTTCGTGATTTCGACATCAGAATATTATTTTATGAACCTGGAATTCCTCGGTGGATTTGCCATTATGCCGAAGCATATTTGGGATCCAAAAGGCTATATGGATGAATTTACCATCGCCGATTTGAACGATCCACGCGTCACGAGAGAACGCTCTGAAATTAGACAATTTGCCGACGATTTTAATGCACATTCGCAAGGTCGTCCCGTTGGATTTGATGCCGAACCTATTATTGGCTCAGGGCCATGGCGTTTTGATAAATGGATTACCGGTGAATATATGAGCATGGTACGCAATGATTCCTACTGGAATAAAGACGAAATTTATATCCCATTGATGGCTGAAGACGGCACAAATTTGGATAAAATTATTATCAAAACGATTCAAGACCCTACGGCTATGTTGACGGCGCTAAAATCCGGTGAAGTCGACTTTTTGCCCCGCATGAGAGCCATCCAATATTTTGAACAAACCAATACAGACGATTTTCTTGATCAATTTCAAAAGGTAACCTACAATGTTCCTGCCTATTCTTACATCGGTTGGAATAATGACAAACCCTATTTCCAAGACAAACGGGTGCGACAAGCTATGACGATGCTTGTGGATCGCGACTCGTACAATAAGTATATCGGATATGATTTAGGCGTCCCAACGATTGGACCGTTTTATATTTTTGGGAAACAGTATAATCACAATGTACCTCGCTGGCCTTATGACCCCATTCGCGCCGTTGAGCTTATAGAAGAAGCGGGTTGGATTGATCATGATGGCGACGGAATTCGCGACAAAGATGGCGTTCCATTTTCGTTTATTTTCTCTGTTTCCGCTGGTTCGCGAGGTGCAAAATATTTGTCACTGATGATGAAAGAAGATTTACGCAAGATTGGTATCAATGTCGATATTCGACAACTCGAATGGTCTGTTTATGTGGAGAATCTTCGGGATCGGCAATTTGATGTCGTGATGCTCCTTTGGATTGGCGGCCTCGAAACCGACCCGTATCAAATCTGGCATTCGGACAATATCGGAAGCCGCGGCTCAAACTATATCGGATTTCGCAATGATGAGGCGGATTCTTTGATTAAAAATGCACGATACGAAATTGACGAAGTCAAACGCAATGCTATGTACTATCGCTTGCAAGAAATATTTCACGATGAACAACCCTACACATTTATGTTTTATCAACGAGACCCAGGCGCATACACCAAACGATTTAATGGTGTAAAATGGATACCCATTCGTCCAGGTTATAACTTTGCCTCATGGTGGGATAATCAGTCCGTTTCAGCCATGGCACCGTCGAACTAGGAAGATTGAATCATGCTGAATTACTTTATTAAACGAATTTTACTGATCTTTCCAACGCTGTTCGGAATTTCTCTCATCACCTTCTTTATTATCAAACTCGCACCGGGTGACCCGACGGCTTTTAAAATGGGTGATCAACAATCGGGGATGTCATCGGATCAGAATTTAGCGAAGCAAATCGTTGAACAAACGCGAGAAATCTATGGACTGGATAAGCCCGTTCTTCTCAACTTTAAAATTTATACCTATGAATCAAATTGGGCCAAAGCCGTACAATCTATCGATGCGGGGGTTGAAATATCAAGTAAAGCCTATGACGATATTTTAGAACCGATTAAGCAGGCGGATGAAGTGGCCGTACCCTTTCTCGTAACACAAATTCTCGAAGCAGATCTTTCGGAGCCAGCGCTGCAAGCCGCGTTAGAAATATTGACGGTGAAGCAAAAACTTGCCATTAGTGCTGAAATGAGCCTCCTAAATCAGAAAGATTATGTTAAAGATTGGTTCTATGGTGGCGTGTCTGACAATGGTGAACCACTTTCTGGTGTTGGGACGGATTTCGAATTTTCTGCAGTTAATAAATTAGGCAAAATATTTACACAAGCTCAATATCCCAAGTGGCTTTTTAGAATGTTAACATTGGATTTTGGCGTCTCGATAAAAGACAATCGACCTGTGTGGGAACACATTCGCGATGCCGTTCCAGTGTCCCTCATTTTCACATTAACGTCCTTCATTATTGCGTATTTAATCGCTATCCCCATTGGTATTTATTCGGCGACGAATCAATACACAACAGGGGACAAAATTACGACGGTTATCCTCTTTATACTTTATAGCTTACCAAACTTTTGGATGGCGACAATGGCGATTGTTTTCTTTGGTGGCGGTGACTTTTTGGACTGGTTTCCCGTGAGTGGATTACATAGTGTCGGATATGAAACCATGAGTTGGCTTGGACAAAAAATGGACTTGCTTCATCACATTATTTTACCGCTCATTATCTGGACATACGGTAGTTTCTCGGCATTATCGCGCTATATGCGAGGCTCCATGCTAGAAGTAATTCGTCAGGATTACATCCGAACCGCCAGAGCGAAAGGCTTGTCCGAGCGCGTTGTAACGTACAAACATGCTTTGAAAAATTCCCTTATTCCCATCATTACAATGCTGGCGAATCTATTGCCCCTCGCGATTTCAGGTTCCATCATTATCGAAAGCATTTTTTCCATTCCCGGGATGGGGCAGATGGCTTTTAACGCCGTGTTATTTCGCGATTATCCTATCATTATGGCGGTTTCGACACTTTCGGCTATTCTTACGCTCTTCGGCATATTAGTGTCCGATTTACTGTACGCACTCGTAGATCCAAGAATTACATTTGAAGGAAAATCATGATGAATGATACAATAAATCGTCCGGCTCGTACCTACACTTCAATCGTAACATCACAATTCAAAAAGAATAAACTGGCGGTTTATTCCCTCCATGTTATTTATGTTCTTCTTTTCGTTTTTGTTTTTGCGGATTTCTTAGCCAATGACAAACCCATTGTGATGTCGTATAAAGACAATTTGTATTTCCCTATATTTCACGAAATGGGCGTCGATTATTTGGGTATGAATTGGCAAAAAGAATTTCAAACACAACAATTTAAACTCATTTCAAAGCATTTTGAAGAAGGCGATTGGGCACTTTGGGCGCCTGTTCCATATTCTCCTCAAGAATATCATCTTGAGCGAAAGTTAACGCCGCCGAGTTGGGCGCATCCTTTTGGAACGGATGAATTGGGGAGAGACGTACTCTCACAAATGATTCATGGCTCGCGCGTTTCCCTCTTAGTCGGATTTGTGGCTGTTTCCATTTATGTATTTATTGGTGTTATTTTGGGTGCATTAGCAGGTTTTTATGGTGGATGGATTGATATTGTGGTGCAGCGATTTATCGAAGTCATGATTACCTTTCCCCGCATGTTTTTAATTATTACGATTGTCGCCGTTATCGAAACACAATCGATTATTAATATTATGATAATATTGGGATTTACAGGCTGGACAGGTGTCGCACGATTTACGCGAGGTGAATTCCTTAAAGTCAAAAACGAAGATTATGTCCATGCCGCCAAGGCGCTGGGATATAGTGATTTCAGAACCATTTTTAGACATGTGCTGCCCAACACCTTAACACCTATTTTGGTGTCGGCGACATTTGGTATTGCCGCGGCAATTTTGATAGAATCGGGACTTAGCTTTTTAGGATTTGGCGCACCACCGGAGCAAGCGACATGGGGATCCTTATTGTCGAGCGCTCGTGATATGCTGCCGTCAGGCTGGTGGCTTACAACATTCCCTGGACTCGCCATTTTTATCACTGTTACTGTTTATAACCTCGTCGGCGAAGGTTTACGAGACGCACTCGATCCGCGATTGAAGCAATAAATATTTAGTTCAAAAATATCGAAGAGCCTATTATGATGTTTGAAACTCAAAATAGGCTTTTTAATCTTCATTCCGTAAATCAGTTCATCTAATTACGATAGAACCGTTAGAAAAACTCGCTTCAAGAGATTTTTCTATTAGATTTCGCCCGCATGATGAAACAACATTATAGTTTTTCCCCAAGCCCTTTTGATGGGAAAATAGTTTCGCCATTGAATACAATGTTTATCAATAAAACGAAACCATATTGAGGCTACCTTTGGGCAACAAAATTTTAAAATCAATTTTAGCAACGGATTGTGGATCAACCACTACCAAAGCGATTCTTATCGAATTAACAGAAAACGGCTATCGTTTAACGTTTCGCGGCGAAGCACCCACAACTGTCGAAGCGCCTTTTGAAGATGTGACAAAAGGTGTTTTAAATGCCGTAAAAGAAATAGAAGAATTATCAGGTCGTCAACTACTTGAAGGTGACGAAATATTACGCCCCGAAAAAGATTCGAAAACCGGCGTGGATATTTATGTCTCAACATCGTCTGCTGGCGGTGGCTTGCAAATGATGGTGGCGGGGGTTGTGAAAGCCATGACAGGGGAGAGTGCTCAACGCGCCGCTCTCGGTGCCGGATCTATTGTGATGGATGTCTTATCCTCTAACGATGGTCGGCTTCCGCATCAAAAGATTGAACGCATACGCCAACTTCGCCCCGACATGATACTGCTGTCCGGCGGTATTGACGGCGGCACCATTAATCACGTTGTCGAATTGGCGGAAATCCTGGCTGCCGCTAATCCAAAACCTCGCTTAGGGTCATCCTATAAATTGCCTGTCATATACGCAGGGAATAAAGACGCAGCCGATAGAATTAAAGAACGATTGGGTGATATAACCGATCTTGATATCGTTGATAACATTCGCCCCGTTTTGGAGCGGGAAAATCTAACGCCATCACGCGATAAAATTCATGACTTGTTTATGGAGCACGTTATGGCCCAAGCTCCTGGCTATAAAAAGTTGATGGCTTGGACGGACGCGCCAATTATGCCGACGCCTGGAGCCGTTGGATCTCTTATTGAAATGATTGCCCGTAGAGACAAAATTACTGTTTTGGGCGTTGATATTGGTGGCGCAACAACAGATGTATTTAGCGTATTTAAAGAGACATTCAATCGTACCGTAAGTGCAAACTTGGGCATGAGTTATTCCAGTACAAATGTTTTGTCCGAAGCGGGCATTGAGAACGTTACACGATGGGTTCCTATTGATTTGGATGATGCGGAAATTTCGAATCGTATCGCCAATAAAATGATTCGACCTACAACGATTCCTCAAAGTTTGGATGAGCTTATCATCGAGCAAGCCATCGCTCGCGAAGCATTACGACTCAGTTTTAAACAGCATAAAGAATTCGCCGTTTCTCTAAAAGGCGTCCAAACCGAGCGAACCATTTCCGATGCATTTGAGCAAAGTAGTACAGGTGAAACACTCGTTGATTTAATGGAACTCGACCTTATTGTTGGATCTGGCGGCGTGTTATCCCATGCACCACGACGAGCCCAAAGTGCCCGCATGATGATTGATTCTTTTTTGCCTGAAGGCATCACACAATTAGCAGTCGATTCAATTTTTATGATGCCTCAACTCGGTGTTTTAGCCAATGTCGAGAATGAAGAAATTCAAGAGAGTGCGGAAATTGCCGCCCTGGAAGTTTTTGAGAAAGATTGCCTCATTCATCTCGGTGCCGTCATAGCGCCTATCGGGAAAATGAGGGAAGGACGCGTTGCCTTGACCATCGAATTTGACATCCCTGAGGAAGGGATTGTAAAAAAAGAAGTGATGCCGGGTGAAATTTTGCTCATCCCAGCACCCTACGTCCCGATAAAGACGTTCATTATCCCCGATAAGAATCTTGATGTCGGCTCAGGTAAAGGCATTGAAGTTAATGCAACAATTTACGGCGGTGTTAATGGCATCACCATTGACACGCGGGGGCGAAGACCTTTCATTTTGTCCACGGACAATGAAAAGCGCGTAAGCGATTTGAAAAAATGGTCCGCATCCATGAACGAATATCCTGAACAATAGAATTTGAGGTTATAAAAATGGCTCATTCCTATACTCCTGGTCTAAAAGTACTTGGCGAGACACTTGTTGAAAAAGCGCGTATTTTACCACTTAAAGGAAAAGTATTAAAAGAAATCGGTGCGACATGCGAACCTGATGATATCTGTTGTTCGACGAATTTGCCCGGAAATGTCCAGATGGTTAACATTGCGAATCGACTTAATGTTGAGGCGATTGAAATTCCTGAATTAATGAAAAAATCCGAAGGCGATGCTGTTTCCAAAGGTGATATCATTGCTGAAAGCCTCGGAATATTTGGCTTTTTCAAAAGTCAAATTCACTCGCCTGCCGACGGAACCATTGAAGCAATATCGAGTGTTACAGGGCAAGTCGTACTGAGAGAGGCTCCTATTCCTGTCGAAGTTGACGCCTATATTTCTGGACGTATCAAAGAAGTTATCCCAGAAGAAGGCGTCATTATCGAAACAGAAGCAGCGATGATTCAAGGCATCTTTGGTATTGGTGGCGAAAGTCGCGGTGAGCTTGTCATGCTTGCTACGAATCGTGATGAAGAGCTCGATCCAGACTTTATCAAACCCGAACATAAAGGGAAAGTCATCGTCGGCGGAAGTTTTGTAAGCATTGAAGCATTCCGTAAAGCGCAATCAGTCGGTGTCAAAGGTATCGTCGTAGGTGGTTTCGACTACAACAAACTAAAAGATTTATTAGGATATACCTTAGGCGTTGCCATTACAGGAACCGAAAATCTGGGTGTTACGATGGTCGTGACAGAAGGATTTGGGAAAATGCATATGGCCAAACGAACATTTGAATTACTCCAACAACATGAAGGTGACTTCGCTTCGATTTCAGGAGCAACGCAAATTAGAGCCGGTGTCATTAGACCTGAGATTGTGATTCCCCTTAACAAAGATATGCTTAGGGGTAACACTAAAATTAAAGAGGTCGGCAGTATGGAAAAAGGTTCCTTGGTTCGCATTATTCGTGCGCCATATTTCGGAAAGATAGGCACGGTGCAATCCCTACCTCCCGAATTGACTAAAATGGAATCCGAAACGATGGTGCGTGTAGCCATTATCCGATTGAGTGATGACTCTGATGTACTGGTTCCCAGAGCAAATCTTGAAATGGTCGAAACGGACTAAATGACCGAATCAAAATTGATTGATGAGACACCTGTCAACCAAAGCATTTTGACGAGAATTGCGCAAAAGATTGTAGATAGAGGTTTGGTGACACCTGCCGTATTCTTTTTAGAAATGACGAAACCCATCAGTTTCATTGGTTCGTCGGCGATGGTTTTTTTTGGGCCGATCATAACATCATTTGTTCGCTCCGAAACATACTATGAATTTACGGAACTCCTTGAAGATCCTGTAAATATTGAATTTCTCATCGATGAGATAGAACGATTAGACACGCAAACAAAAATGAAAGTATCATAAATTTAACTATTGAATAGTATGATACGATTTAGTTTGTAGAGCGCTTGCAGTTGTGAGAGCGAAATACACATAAAAAGAGGCTACTTATGAAATCGAAACACGTTTTAATCAGTATTGGCACTTTTGCAATTCTCTTTGCTGCCTATTGGTGGTTTGGGCATCCCTTCTTTAAAGAGGGTCGAGAAGTGATGTTTATAAGCATCGTTTCCCTTTCTTCAATAATTTTATACTATATCGCTGAAGCAAATAATGGTGCAAAAATATTTTTACGTGCTATTCCCGGCTTGAAAGCGTTTGAGGAAGCAGTCGGGCGCTCAACTGAAATGGGACGTTCCGTTTTATTTGTGCCTGGTATTATGGATATGGATCAAGTCGAAACCGTTGCAGGTGTAACGATATTAGGACACGTCTCCAAAATGACGGCACAATATGAAACGCCCTTAGAAGTGCCTGTTTCAAGAGCTATTGTGATGGAAGCCAGTCGCGAAATCGTGAAGGAAAGCTATCTTTCACAAGGAAGACCCGATTTATACAACGACAGTATGATTCATTATTTAACGGATGACCAATTCGCATACGCTGCAGGCGTTGATGGCATTATGTTACGAGAAAAACCTGCCGCCTGTTTTTATCAAGGTAAGTTTTATGCAGAATCGTTGATCCTTGCTGAGACAGGGAATTCGATTGGCGCTATCCAAATTGCTGGAACCGCCTCTCAAGCTCAGATTCCTTTCTTTGTAACAACCTGTGATTATACATTAATCGGAGAAGAATTTTTAACCGCCTCCGCTTACCTTTCGCAAAAGCCATCACTATTAGGTTCTATTAAAGGACAAGACGTCGGAAAACTTATTATCATGATTGCCATACTATTTACAGTCGTGTTTAATGCTTTTCATGATTTAGGATGGGTTCAATATGATATTAAACAATTTTTTACAGCTAATTAGGAGTAGATGATGTTGAAACGACAAATTCCTTTAGCCATTGTATTTTTAACTGGAATGGCAACACTTTTCGGTTGGTTTGTAGATAATGTGGTTTTCGAAACTTTTGTAAATGATACCGCAACTCAATGGTTTGATATTATTGCCAGCTTTGCCATGATATTAGGTTCTCTCAACCTATTAAGAGTTCAAGGTGAAAAAGTATTAAGACGCAAAAGAAATTGGATCTATAGTATTTTTGCAATTGGTGGCTTTTTCTTTTCTATAACTGTGGGCTTCCTTTTTAGAGGCGCAAATTATGTAGAAATTTCCGATTTAGGGCCTAATCAAGGAGCTATTTCAGAAGTTATTGCGTCGGCTGAAAATATCGATCCCAAAATAGCGGCTGTTACCTTATCACTTGTTGAAGAGAATGAAGTTTTTGAAGTGAGTCGAATTTTTATTACAGAATCAGGGGCAAAACAACTCGTCGATGATTTAAATGCAAATGGCGCAAAAGCTGAATTTAAATCAAAAACATGGGGCGGGCATATCTTAGAAAAAGGCACACTTTTCAATTGGATGTTCGTCTATCTATTTACGCCTCTATCCGCCACGATGTTTGCGCTGCTAGCCTTTTTCGTTGCCTCTGCATCTTATAGAGCTTTTCGAATCCGAAATTTTGAAGCCACGCTTTTGCTAATTTCAGGTATTATCATTATGGTAGGTAGAGTGCCATTAGGTTCATTAATTTCACCTTGGTTTGTTTTATATCTTATTGTTTTGGGTGGCGGAATCGTATCAAATAGCTACTTCAAAGATGTAAAGAGAACATTTCAAATTACGACAGGTGGCATTCTGGTTGTTACCATAGCGGGTTTTATTGCTGGATGGTCGCCTGATTCCATTTATTTCCTATCGTTTCCGGTGCTTCAAGAATGGATTTACTCCGTTCCAAATATTGCAGGTTCGAGAGCCATTATGATAGGAATAGCGTTGGGGATGGTGGGAACGAGTTTAAGAATTATTCTCGGCATTGAAAAATCGTTTTTAGGAGAATAAGATGATGAAAACATTATTAGATATTATTGTAAAACTTGGCTCTGTTGATCGAAGGGTGATATTTTTAATTATCGCTCTCGTCGTTTTCTTACCGCTTATTTTTCCCGTTGGATTAACGATAAAACCAACGGATACAACGCGACGCTCTTTTGAAGCCGTAGATGAACTTAAAGAAGGCGATAATTTTTTGATGTCTTTTGAATATGGTCCAAGTACTAAACCAGAAGTTAATCCCATGGCGGTGGCTGTGTTGAATCATGCATTTAGAAAAAATTTGAGAGTTTACATTACGTGTCTATGGCCTGATGGTCAATTTATGGCGCAAGATGTACTCGCTGAAGTGTTGCCTGATTATGATAAAGTTTATGGAGAGGATTATGTCTTGCTAGGCTATCGACCTGGAAATGAGGCAGTCGTTAAAGGCATCGAAAGTAATATTAAAGGTTTATACACTGTCGATTACGCCAATACACTCATTGATGAAATTCCTATGATGCAAGACGTCAATAGTTTAAGCGATATTGATATGGTATTTAGTTTTTCCGCGGGATATCCTGGTACCGTTGAGTGGGTTCAGTATGGATGCGATCCCGCAGGCGTTAAGCTCTCAACGGGTGTCGCTTCAATCCAAGTAAATGAAATTTTACCCTATGAAAATGCGGGTCAGGTTTTAGGAATCATTGCGGGAATGCCTGGAGCGGCGGAATATGAGACGATGATTGGGAAAAAAGGTTTTGGGACTTCTGGAATGGACGCTCAATCAGTTGCACATTTAGTGATTGTCCTCTTTATTGTTCTCGGAAATGCAACGTACTTTATCGAACGTAAACGTTCACAAAAGACATATTAAAGGCTGGGTGAATTATGACTGGAATGGAAATATTTGGTGCATGGATAGCGGTTTTTCTAACGCTTGCAATCTTTAGTTTTTTATATAAAGACAATCCATTTTATAAAATTGCAGAGCATCTATTTGTGGGTATCTCGGCTGGATATTGGGCTGCAATTGCATTTTGGAATCAAATTCAACCTAATCTTTTTGGTCGTCTTTGGCCAAAAGTTGATGGAGAATTAAGTGGATTAAAAGCTTTTTGGTATGGGATCTATAATTTTTTTGGATGGTTTCACTCAGGGATATTTCCCGAGGGCGGCATTGACAAAGGGCATGAAATCGATATTTGGTATTTAATACCATTCGTTCTCGGTATGTTTATGATTCTTCGATTATGGCCAAAATTTGGATGGCTTGCTCGCTGGTCCATGGCGTATATCGTGGGTCTTGCTGCTGGATTAAGACTTTATGGATTCCTTAGTTCGAATATTATTAGCCAAATCAAGGGAAGTGCGCTTCCCATGTTTGATAGTGTGGGTACAAGCATCAATTCAATTCTAATTATTATTGGTACGCTGACAGGTCTATTCTATTTCTTTTTCTCTCAAGAACATACAGGTATATTTGGGAAAATCAGCCGTGTTGGAATTTGGTTTTTAATGATAAGCTTTGGCGCATCATTTGGTTTTGCTGTGATGGGTCGAATTTCTCTCCTTATAGGACGGTTTTATGATTTAATCACTTACAGTAGTGCTGAATATTTCCATGCTTCCTGGTGGGTTTTAGGTCTAATAATTATTGGACTAGGTATTATGGCATTTAAAGAGAAAGCGTCGCCTGAAAGTCATTAAAATAGTATAGGAAAATAATTATTATGGTAGCAACGATTGCCCTAAGAAATATTGGGAAGCAATATAGTGCAGAGTGGGTTCTTAGTAATATCACGATGGGAGTCGAGAAAGGCTCGTTTCAAGCTATTATTGGTCCTCCAGGATCGGGGAAATCGACCTTGTTAAATATCATCTCAACACTCATCCAACCTGAAACAGGGACTGCTTATGTTCATGGATTGCATCTACAGGTTCGTTATAATCAAGTTCGTTCTTTAATTGGATATCTTGGACAAACGGAGGTGCTGGATTATCGAATGACACTCATTGAAAATTTGCAATATGCTGGCTTAATTTATGGTCTCGATGACAATTTCGCCAAAAGCAGAATCTCCGAACTAGGTGTCCGTTTTCAAATTATAGAACAACTCAAGAAATATCCGGATAAAGTCTCTCATGGAACACGTCGCATAGTTGAATTCATTCGTACGATTCTACATAATCCATCTGTTATTTTATTAGACAATCCAACGCAACATATGGATAGCTTCAATTCAGAAAAAGTATGGTCATATTTAAATGAATTGAGGCATGATAAAACGCTTATCTTCATCTCAAAAAATTTAGAGAGAATTCAATCCATTGCTGATAGGATATTGATTTTAAATGAAGGTCAAATCGCCACTGAAGGCACATTAGAACAAATGAAACAAACATTTCATCTTGCGAATGTCACGGAGTTACAACTCGATAAAATTGAGGATAATGATATCAACGAACTCAAGGGATTATCAGGTATTCACAATATTGACTACAATGATGACACTTTTTATTTGCATCTCAAATCAGATGAAAATCCGAGCAAAGTACTGAGCCTTTTTGATGCAAGTCGTGTTAAAAAATTCATCCGACGCGATATTAAATTAGAAGATATTTATGCTCACCTCATTGAAGAGAGTATCATCGATGATTGATATGATAAAGGCAATTTGGTTTCAAGAATCCAGAATTCTCAGTCGAAATTTTTTTGCCGAAGTTTTAGGCCCTATAAGTTTAGGAATTATTTTCTTTTTTGTTTTTTCGCTGCCCTTTCGAGCTTCCCTCAGTAAAATAGAGTGGGATATGTTTGCCTTGCAGCTCATTTTTCACACATCAATATTTACATTTATTTTTACGACTTTTATAAGAGTTTCCTCCTTTTATTGGCGGACACAATATGGAGATTCTAGTTTTCACCTCCTCATTTTAGGTGGAAAAGGGACCAATTTTAACATTTTTCTCGCCGAAACATTAATCGCATTGTTTTTTGGAAGCTTATACGCATCCATTACTTTTTTTATTTTGGTTCAATTTGTTTCTTCGATATCAAGTCATATTCATTTTCCAAGCGTCATATTATTCTGGGTCCTTATTGGATTTCAATTCTCAGCTTTTGGAAAAATTGTCGGGAGCGTCATTAAGGATCAATCTGGAAAATGGTCGGTGATGTTTCTGGGTATAATGCCGGTTTTACTTTTGAGTGGAATATTTATGCAAAATGTTCCATCGGTTCCGATAAATGTTGAATTTATTTTACCGTTTAATCTCATTTATGGCATAACGAAGGGATATATTTTAGGGCAAATTGAGTACAGTGTTCTGCTTTATTCAATGGTGGAAACCTTATTTATTGTTTGGGTAGCCAGCAGTATTATTGCATTGAAGGCACGGAAATGAGAATTTATTTGGCAGGCGCTATTGAAGCTGCTCCCAATAATGGACGGGAATGGAGGCGCGATTTAACGCCGTTTCTAGAGGACTTAGGTGCTCAAGTATTTGATCCTTCACTTAAAGAAGATACGTTTATTTCGGAAGAAGAAAAAAAGCACTTTCGCACTTGGAAAACTACTGATTATAATAGATTTAAGACTGTAATTAGAAAGATTATTGACCGCGATTTAGATCAATTATTAAATAAGACTGACCTCGTAATCTGTTTGTGGGATGAACATGTTATCCAAGGTGGAGGCACTCATGGGGAGCTTACACTGGCGTATCGATTTGGCATCCCTGTGTATATGGTACTGGGAATGGACCAATCGAAAACATCATCATGGATACTCGGGTGTGTCACCGAGCTCTTCCACGATTATGAAAGCCTTAAATTAAAAATAACACAGGATAAAATACATACTTAAAGTCTTACTACATATAGCTTTCAAAGAAATAATACTTGTAAAATGAAAACACTTACATATCTTCGTGGTGATCAATAGAAAAGAATGATATTTCTCAGAACTAAGATTAAGTAAATTTGAGAAATTAACCCATCAAAATAATACAAAAGGAGACAGAGAATGAACAAAGGAGAACTTGTTGCAAAAATTGCCGCTGATGCAGGCATATCAAAAGTTGCCGCAGAAAAAGCACTTGCTGCATTTACAGGTGCAGTTACTGAAACTTTAAAAGGTAAAAACAAAGTTTCTTTAATTGGATTTGGTACTTTTGAGGTTTCTGAACGTGCAGCTCGCACAGCACGTAACCCAAGAACGGGTGAGGCTATTAATGTTGCTGCAGCTACAGTCCCTCGTTTTAAGGCTGGTAAAGCTTTAAAGCAAGCTGTAAACGGCTAAGAATACATTTCAAATATAAAAAGGGGCATATTTGATGCCCCTTTTTTATATGAGGTCCCTCAAGTATGCAGGCTATCGCAAAAGTATCTAAATCCGCAATCATAAATAATTATACGTATTTTAAAAAGATTCAAGGCAAAAATACAATTATTCCCGTCGTAAAAGCGGATGCTTATGGACATGGCGCAATTGAGGTAGCAAGAATTCTTATTGAATCATTTAAACTCTCAACTTTTGCCGTAGCTACTTTAGAAGAAGCAGAAATGCTTTCTGATCAATTCCCGATAATAGACATACTAATATTTTCGAAAATATTTAAAGCTGAACTTCCTAGAATACGTCGAAATTTTATCATTTCAATAATATCCCTCGATGACTTTAACTTAGTTCAATCATGGAATCATACGTATAATTTACGATGTCACATCAATTTCAATACAGGCATGAATCGTTTAGGCTTAAAATACGACGCGTTTTTGGCAGTAGAACTGTTGATTGACAATCAAATAATGATAGAAGGCATTTATAGTCATTATGCAACTTCCGATGAAGTTGACACCAGGTATTACTTGCATCAACAAAATGAATTTAGAAAAATTGCACTCCATTTTTTAAAAAATGGATTTGATGGATTGATTCATATCTCCAATAGTGCTTCGGGAATAAGAGAGACGTGCAAATATTCAAATGCCCTAAGACTTGGTATTGGACTTTACGGTTATGATATGAATATTCATAATGGTTTAAGACCGAATCTCAAACAAGTATTGTCACTAGAAGCACCCGTTGTTGCCGTATTTCAAGTGAAAAAAAACGAATCCGTGAGCTACGGGCAAAAATGGTTTGCTACTGAGGTTACAACAATTGCGACATTACGAATAGGGTATGCCGACGGTTTTTCTCGATTATTATCCTCAAAAGCTAAAGCCATGTTTAAAGGCGACATCTTTGATATTGTGGGTACTATCACGATGGATCATGTTATGGTTGACATTAAAACAGCTAATATAAAAGTAGGGGACTATTTTACACTCTATGGAACATCGCATGAAGACATCTCTATTTACACGATTTCTGAAAAACTCAAAACAATACCCTATGAAATAACGTGCGCTATATCAAGTAGAGTTAAGCGAATGGTTGTGGAATAAACGTATAATTTTATTGCACATATTTTGATTTTACAAAAAGATTACATCATGGTAAATTCTTGCATTTTAATGAAAACTATATAAACTATGAAAACAATGAAACGCGTAGATAAATATGGCGAGTAAAACTATTGCAGAGAAAAGGTATTTAACGACTGGAGACGTTTCTCGGTTTTGTGAAGTTGATATAAACACGGTTAAAAGTTGGATTAGAGGAAACAGTTTAACGGCATTTCAAACGCCTAAAGGACACTTTAGAATAGAAAAATATGCTTTTTCTAATTTTCTAAAATCTAGAGGTTTTCCCGTTGATGAAAGAATTTTAGGTTTAGAGCAAACACAGTATGATATCCTCATTGTCGAAGATGAAAATGCTCAAGGGGCATTATTAAAGCATTGGATTCAATTGTTATTTACTGGTTTTCGTTTAAAGACAGTCAACAATGGATTTGATGCCTATGTCGTACTTCAGCAAGAACGACCACGTCTACTTTTTGTTGATATCAATTTACCAGGGTTTACAGGCTTAGAATTTTTAAAAGCCGCAAATCGAAAATCTGACAATGGTGAAACAATTATTGCCGTATTATCAACCCATTTAACAGACGACATGCAAAAAGAATTAAGGGATTTAAATATTCGTTATATCTTTAACAAACCTTTAAAATTTGAGGATATTAAAAAAGTGCTTAAAGATTTTAAAGAAACACTTGGAGTCTAAATAATGGATTATTATGAATTATTAGGGCTTAATAAAGAGCCATTCGCTATGACTCCGGATCCGAATTTTTTCTATCAGTCAAAAATTCATGGCGAATGTTTAAATCGATTGGAAATATCCTTAAGATTAAACCGAGGCCTTAACGTTGTAATAGGGGGTGTGGGTTCTGGGAAAACGACGTTGTCTCGTCTATTATTAGGCCGTTTTGTACATTTTGGCAAAGATTTTCGATTTCATCTTATTTTGGATCCGTCATGGAAAGATGACTACGAATTTCTCTATTATTTAATGAAATTATTTGGACTCGATAATTTCAGTGGTCTTCAAACAGACATGATGGACGAAATTGAACATTATTTGCTGGATATGGCAATATCACAACAAAAGAAGATTGTTATTATTATTGACGAAGGTCAAAAAATGAATTCAAGTCAAATTGAAATCCTTCGCACCTTATTAAATTTTGAAACGAATAACGCAAAACTCATTCAAATAATAATATTTGCACAAAATGAGTTCAAAGCGCTTTTAGATAAACATGATAATTTTAAAGATAGAATTGCTTTTGCGTATACTTTAAATCCATTAACTTTGGGGGAGACTGGAAAATTTATTCAGCACAGATTAAAAATTGCCGGACTCCCTGAAGATGTTGAAATATTTACGGAAAATGCGGTTGATATGATTTATGAAAAAACGAATGGTTATCCTCGAAAAATTGTCAAAGCTTGTCACAATTTATTATTAGATATGATTGTAGACGAAAAAAATGTCGTCCAGAGCGAGGATGTCTTTAAACGAATGAAAGATTCAGATCCATTCAATGTCTGATAAAAAAACTACCAGTTCTGCAACAAATCGTCTCGTTGAGCTACTTCGCTCTCAACAAGTAGGTAGCCCCGATGACACAACGGCATCGACCGAGCGTATCGTTTCGCCCCCCAAAAAACTTGTTGACGAGGTGGCACAAGAAAGTCCTGAATCAGTTGATGAGGTTGAAAAGGAAAAAACACGAGACGCTACGAAAGTTTTATTAGATGTTCTTGAAAAAAATAGAAGTGATGCTAAAAGTTCTCCTTCTCAAAAAAATAAAGCAGACGAGTCAGATGAAAACCTGGATCCTGTTCCAGATTTAAAATCAGTCAAAAAACAGGAAACATCTGAAGCAAAAGTGGAGAAAGAAGACTCTCCAGAACCTGAAATCCCCTACGAAACACCTCTACTGATTCCGGATCCTAGATTAATGAAAAAGGAGGAAGTCCCTCTCGACAGTGTGGAGAAAGAAGACGCTCCAGAACCTGAAATACCCTACGAAACACCTCTACTGATTCCGGATCCTAGATTAATGAAGAAAACAGAAGATGAAGAAGAAGATGAAGAAGAAGAAGAGCGTCCCCCTAAAAGACAACAGGCATCTTTAGGCGAAAATGCAGATGGTTTAGCTACGTTATTAAATGCGAATTCGGATGACAGTACAAAAAATAAAAATTCCAATGCTGACTCCAGCGTAATAACAGAAAATGGTAGTGAAACGAGTCCTAGCATTGACAACAAAAATAAATCTGCGGAGGATATTTCTGACAATAAAGAAAAACTGCAAAAATCGTCACCTTCAGAAGTCCCTTCATTATTAACACAAATTCAAAATCCTATTGATGAAGAGGAAAAAGAGGACCTTGTTATTAAGCAACGAGGGTTTAATGTTAATCTTTTAAGTCCGATTAAAAAACAAGTTGAAGTTTCACCATTATTAAAAATAGGGGAGTGTCAAAATAACTGGGTCTGAAAGGGCCGTAATGAGTTGTGTGATAGAG
>CALBFA010000066.1 GCA_937888365.1 uncultured Fidelibacterota bacterium
GGCTAAATACCTTTGGAAGTCTTAAACAGAGACCCAGTTATTTTGACACTCCCAACGTTTAATTCAGGTTTAGACTATTCCCATATTACGTGGAATCTTATCATTTTAATTGCGACTTTTGAACAAAATTCTTTATACAAAATTACCCAGTCCGAACACCTCCTTAAACTGGAGGGAAAAGAATAGCATGTAAATGTTTTGGGGGCAAAACCCTGACAATTTTCTATTTATGAAATAATTATTTTATTCAGTCGCCATCTCTTTTAAGAGAATCGCAATACTCCGGATACCATTGTGAAAATTAGTTAAATCAAAATTTTCATTTGGTGCATGGGCATTTTCATCTGGGAGTCCAAATCCGATTAATACGGCTGTTGCGCTTAAAATATCAGACATTGTTTGTACAATAGGGATTGATCCGCCTTCACGGATATAGGCAACGTCTTTTCCGAAGCCTGCTTTCAAAGCATTTTCAACTTTAATAAGAGCGGGTTCATCAAGGGGCGTTAAATATCCGAAGCCGCCATGCATCAATTCAACATGCACGTTGACTTCTTTGGGTGCAATTGTGTAAATATAATCAGCCAAAAGTTGAAGCACATTTTCGGGGTTTTGATTCGCAACCAAACGCATGGAGACTTTTGCATGGGCCTCCGCTGGAATAACCGTCTTAGAACCTTCGCCTTGATAGCCGCCCCAAATGCCATTGATGTCTAGGGTCGGGCGTGCCCAAAGTTGTTCTAAACGCGTATATCCATTTTCACCATAAAGTTTTGGCGCGTCAATACTTGTGCGAAATTTCTCCTCGTCAAATGGGAGCTTCCCGAGTGCAAGATGTTCCTTTTCACTGATGTCTAGGACATCATCATAAAAACCAGGAACAGCGATATGCCCATTTTCATCTTTAAGTTGTGAAATAATCTCTGCCAATGCGTGAATTGGATTTTTTACCAGGCCACCAAAGGAACCCGAATGCATATCCGAATTCGTACCTTTCAAATTAATTTGAGCAGTTGCCAGCCCACGAATGCCATAGGTAATACTCGGGAATCCTTCTGCAAACATCGCCGTATCGGATATCATAATATAATCGCAAGCGAGCATCTCTTTGTGTTTGCTCAAAAAGTCTTCGAAATGAACAGAGCCCATTTCTTCTTCGCCTTCGATTACAATTTTTACATTAATCGGTAGTGTTTTATGTTGAGCAAACCACGCTTCAATTGCTTTGAAATAAATATAAAATTGCCCTTTGTCATCGGCTGCACCCCGCGCCCAAAGGCGATTATTACGAATTTCGGGTTCGAAAGGTGGAGAATCCCATAATTCCAAGGGATCCACAGGCATTACGTCATAATGCCCATAAATTAGAATTGTCGGTTTCCCTTCAGCATGGCGCCATTCGCCATAAACAACGGAATGTCCTTCTGTAGGGATAATTTTGACGTTTTCTAAACCCGCCGACTGCATTTCATTTTCGACAACTTGCGCCATTTCAACCATATAGGGTTTGTGCTCTGGAGACGAGCTTATGCTTGGAATACGAAGAAGCGATTTTAATTCTTCAACATAGGCATCTTTATGATTTTCAATATAAGATAAGATAGAATCCATTAATCTTGCAAAGCCTCCAGTTCTGATTGAACAAATTCCATGAGTTCTCTAATGGTGTCGGAAGAGAAATCAAATTTAATATTCATGACATCCCAAACCTCGGGCATTGGCTTCGTGCTACCGAGGCTGAGCCCTTTGATATAGCCATCTAACCCTAATTTTGGATTGCTTTTAAAATTGCGGTAAACCTGCAAAGCACCTAGTTGTGCGATGCCATATTCGATATAATAGAACGGAACTTCGAAAATATGAATTTGGCGTTGCCATCTTTTTTGTAGCAATTTATCAAGCCCTTCTTTATTCATATTGATGGCTCCAAATCGCTCATTGATGGCTTTAAACGCAGCATCTCGCTCATCAGGTGTGTGATCAGGATTAAGATAAATCCAATGCTGAAAGCTATCAACTGTCGCCACCCAGGGGAGTAAACCGATGATGCCTTCTAAATGCTTGCGACGCGCTAAGCGATGATCCGCTTCGTTATAGAATTTATTCCAAAGTCCTGATGTCATCAATTCCATACTCATGGATGCGGTTTCCGCCATTTCCATGGGTGTATCACGATATTGGATAAGCGGCTCGTCAGCGGTGAGGAAGGTATGCATGGCGTGTCCGCCTTCGTGCATGAGTGTTGTCAAATTTGACTGAGTACCAGCGGCGTTCATAAAAATAAAAGGCATGCCCGTTTGCTCGAGACCATAATTATAGCCACCTGGAGATTTGCCTTTTCGAGACTCTAAATCAAAAAGGTTGGCCTTTTTCATGGCCTTTAAATTGTCGCCAAATTGAGGATGAAGTTCTGAGAAAATATCAATCGTCTTATCTAAAAGTTCATCGCCTGTTTTAAATGGTTTCAATGGCTCTTCATCAGGACCAAAGGCATTGCCATCCCATGGGCGATAGTCGTCTTGAGCTAAACCAAGCTTTTTGCGATGTCTTTCGTTGATGTCTCTTGATAAAGGGACGACATATTTTTCGATGGATTTTGAAAATTCCTCCGCATCGGCAGGTGTGTAATCAAAGCGATGATAATTGTCGTGTTGATAATCGCGAAAATTTTTATAACCTGCATTTTTAGCGACTTCAATTCTTAGTGATAACATCTCTGCAAAGATGGCGTCCAATTTGTCGGAGACCGATTGATAAGCTTCTGAAATAGCCATCCATGCTTCTTTCCGTTTTTCACGATCTTTCAGTTCGAGGCGAGTTGCCGCGCGAGGAATAGGCATTTCTTCGCCGTCAAGCGTAACCGTAATGCCGCCAGAGACTTGTGAAAAGTCAGAACCGAGCTTTGAGAGTTTGGCATCAAGTAAGACATTTTCATCGCGAAACATTTCCAGGCTTCGTTGTATATTTTTCTTAAGTTGGCCATAACGTTCAGCATCGAGTTGTTCGAATGTCGAAAATGTCGAGAGTTGTTTTTCAAACGTATTTGTAGCGACTTCAAGCTGGGGAGCAATTTCAGTGGCAAAAAGTTCATAACGCGCCACTTTTTCTTTATTCTCCGTATCGCAAGTCATTTTAATATATGCCCAAGCATTTTCCTCGGCGAACCATGCGACAGTTTCGCTATATTGAATCAGCAATAATTCCAATTCTTGAGTCGTATTGGGTTTTGTTTCGATGAGTGTATCAAAATAGGGTTTAATGTCATCCCATGAATTTAGGGTGCCATTCTTAGGGATAAATCCTGTTGAAGCTGTCATATATTCTCCTGTATTATTTTTTACTTTCAAAATCAGTGTAGTAGCTGTCACTCTGAGTCTGTCGAAGAGTCCTCTTCGTCCAAAATGCAGAATTATGCAATTTGTGAACCATTAATTTTATGATTACTACTTAACACGCCCACAGTTTAATCTGTAGTTGTATGGGTTCAAGGATATTGCATAGTTTATGAGCGGAATTTTTGGGTCCTAGTCCACGCGCTAAAGCACGTGGTAGGTAAAAGGAAGCTAGTTCTTTGTAAACTTTTATCTGTAGACTGTGGTAGGAAACACACAGAGGCCTTTCTTTATCATAAATTTTCTTGCATTTGCATTTGCATTTGCATTTGCTATTTTGCTACCGCTTATAAGCAGTTTTGAAAAAATGGTTTTGATTGGCTCTAAAACAGAGAATTATTTTAATGCGCGATTAAGATAAAGTTAGATGCCAATATTAAACCAAAAAGAGTAAACTTTTAAATTGAAAGGAAGCTCTAGTATGAAAAGTAAATTTAGATTATTCTACATGACGTTATTGTTTACTATCCTATTTACAGGAAGTGTCTTTGTAGGTTGCGAACATAGCAAGGATAGTGTTTCACCGAATAACAATCAATATGAAGCACTTGGCTATATTCTTGAGAAACCAACTACGCCAGATTATATTTTACTTGGTGAATTACATAATAGTGGTTTGGAGGCTCTCATGCCGATTGTTGATTCTACATGGAGTCAGGATTCAATATACAATTTATCAATAGATTATGTAGATACGGCGGGTATAGCTTATGGGTTTGGCGCTGTTGATACAGCAATAATTACCACTATTAAAAATACGATGAAAACTATCTCAAAGGACTCAACTGGATTAATGGCTTATTTATCTATGACAGGGAACTCGAAACTAATTCCCGAGATGAGTACAATAGTAGGATATCTTATGGTTGGAAATGTAGAAGTTATCAAAGGATTTGAAACAAAAATTCTAAATTCTAATTCTTATACTCAAATTGAAAAAGACATATTGCTTACGGCGTGTGTTGTGGGTAGATATAGTTATGACTATGGAGCAAATAGATGGGGAGAAATTGATTTGTGGTGGGTACCTGGTGCTATTGCTGATGCTATAGGTGGAGTGACGGGTGGATTTGCAGGAGCACAGCCAGGTGATTTTAACTGGAATGCTGCAGGTTGGTGTGCACTTGGTGCAAGCATAGCCATATATATTTAGTGATCTTTTAATCATAAAATTTGGCCCCACATTGCAATACTGGGGCCAAATTAAATTTGGAGAAATTAATTATGTTAACACAACAAGAACGGGATTTTCTAAGAGAAAAAATTGCCCCTAGATATTTACTGAAAAGAAGAGTGGCTCTAATTTTTGCACTTTTTCTATTTAGCATGGCGATGTACAAACAACTAGAATATATGGCACTTGCAGCGATTATTGGTATGCTTATAAAACAAATATTTGAAACATGGAATGGGAATCCAATATTTACAATTCTCAATAAATTGGTCGACCAAGATAATAAGGCTTAAGACTTTGAGTGCTTAAATCTCAAACCGCTTAGCGCAATTTTACTTCATCGGAAATAAAAAAAACTCTCTAATATCTTCTGTATGCGTCAGCACCATTAAAAGGCGTTCAATACCAATGGCGATGCCGCCTGTGGGTTTCATTTTACCAACAGCTCTAATAAGCTCATAGTCCACGGGATGTGGGGGATAGCCCATTTTTTCGCGTTCTAGATTTGCGTGGATAAAGCGAGATTCTTGCTCATTGGAGTCCGTTAATTCGGAGAAGGCGTTGCCAATTTCGATGCCTCTTATATACAATTCAAATCGTTCGGCCCAACGAGGGTTATCTGATTTAATTTTGGATAATGCGGACATGTGGGCTGGATAATCATAGACAATTTCGGGTTGAGTTTGCCCTAATTTCCCTTCGATGCATTGTATCCAAAGGCGAAAGAAAATATCGTCAAATGTGTCATCATTTGGGATCTGGACGCCGAGTCGTTCTTCAGCACTTCGCTTCCAGTAGGAAAAGTCGTCCAGTCCTTTTGCTAAATCTATATTCACTTCATCGATGAAAACTTGAGCGATTGTTCTTTTTTTAAAGGGCAACTCCCAGGAAAAATTAGCATAGTGATGCGTTGGGAAGTGTTCCACAAGAAAGTGAATAAGATTCTCAGTATCCGTCATGACGTCTTGATAATCAGCGTCGGTACGGTACCATTCCAGCATGTTAAATTCAGGGTGATGTAACTTGCCTAACTCGCCGTGATTGCGAAAGCTTCGTGCAATTTCAAAGACATTCTCAAAACCAGATCCCAACGCTTTTTTAATAGCAAACTCTGGCGAAGTCGGTAAATAGTATGTCTCAGATTCCCCCTGATGATTGATGTATTCTGTTTTGAAACCATGTAAATGCTCTTCCATACCTGGTGATGGCACAAACAATGGGGTCTCAATTTCAAAGAAACCTTGAGACTCAAAGAATTGACGAATCAGATTGATGACCTGGCGTTTTTGGGTGATGGCATTTTTGTTTATCATTGGTTTGTTATTCGCTTAAAAGTAGTATGTTGGAAATTGACCACCCCGTCCCTATTCATCAACTCCCCTCCTTGATAAGGAGGGGCAGGGGTGTGAGATTGTTAAACTCTATTTCAATATTTTTAATTTCAAGCCTCATGTTAATATTTAATTCTCACGGGTAAATATTCCTTAAGCCTATTCATCAATTCCCCTCCCTGATAAGGAGGGGTAGGGGTGGTAGTTTTTCAAACCCTATTCCCTTCAAAAGCTTCTATTATTTCTTCCAACAATTCTGTGGGATTTTCGAATACAATTTTGTTTTCAAATCTCATGACTTTAATACCTAGCTGATTTAAGTATTGTTCTCTCTTAAGGTCATATTCGCCTTGAAATCCGTTAAAATGCCCTTCGCCGTCTAGCTCGACTGCAAGTTTTTCATCAGGACAGTAGAAGTCTAAAATGTAGTTTCCAACACTATGCTGTCTCCTAAATTTTCGACCTTCAAGTTTTCTGTTTTGCAACATTACCCATAGTGTGGCCTCAGCAGGAGTAAGATTCTTTCGTAACTCATTTCGGAATTTCTTTAGCGTGGGCTTATTGTGAATTTTATTTACCATCAATATTGTTATTAATTTCGTTTTGACGAATATTTTTGTTTTGTCATTGAAACCACCCCGTCCCGACCTAAAAAGTCGGTCCACCCCTCCTTAAAAAAGGATGGGAATTTGCTTCGCACATTTTCATTGATTTTAACATCAAGCCTCATGCTAGTAATTAATTCTCACAAGTAAAAAGTCCTTAAGCCTATTCATCAACTCCCCTCCTTGATAAGGAGGGGCAGGGGTGGTAGATTGTTAAACTCAATTTCATCATTTTTAATTTCAAGACCCATGTTAAAATTTAATTCTCACAAGTAAAAAGTCCTTAAGCCTATTCATCAACTCCCCTCCTCGATAAGGAGGGGCAGGGGTGGTAGATTGTTAAACTCAATTTCATCATTTTTAATTTCAAGACCCATGTTAAAATTTAATTCTCACAAGTAAGAAGTCTTTAAGCCTATTCATCAACTCCCCTCCTCGATAAGGAGGGGCAGGGGTGGTAGAAAAATCTTCATATGTCTCAGTGTTGTAGTTTTTTTATGACTCATTCGACTCAATCCAAATGGGCGTCGAGACATAAACGCCTGGAACAGTATTCCCTTTGCTATGTATCTCTAATCGTAAATAGCGAAGTCGTTTCGTGTCTTTGATGGTCCATAAAACGTTGATAGTCTCCGTCGCAAGCCCTTCTTTAACCACGTATTCGCCAACGCCATCACCACCGTAGAGGAACCATTTCATCTTTTTACCAAATTCTGTACTGGATTGTCCAAAAATATGGAGACTCAAGTCTCCTGTCATGCGAAGTGTTTCACCAATTTTAGTGGAATGACCGTCGGAATCTGTCACATTCATGTCGCCTATCGGACCGGTTGTGATGGCGGTTGCTTTGGCTTTCATCCCTTCGATGATGTCGGATTTGGAATTTGATTTAGCATGGACCAATGTTCTTGCAAGACCCAAACATTGGTTCGGAGATTCTTTAACTAACAATTGCGGAATATAAATTTGTCGATAGCGATTGAAATTTCCATGGGCATCGCTGCCACCGTAAATCCCAAGTTTGTATCCTTTTAAAAGTGCTGCAACCCAAAGTTTCATGGCAATTACAAAGTTTGGATGTCTTGGGTCACCATTCAAAACTTGAACGCCATCCAATGCATAATTTTGGATGTCTTGCGATTCCCAACTACCACGATTAAACAAGATTTTTTCAAGGAATCCAGGCTTATCGCCAATATGTGCGGCGACAGAAATTGTTTGCTGAGATCTGTTTTTTAATACGGAATAAATATCGTTTTCGCTCCACGTTTTAAACCATTTTTCAGCGCCGTCGCCAGCGCCGTGAAAAAAGACATCATCATTAAAATGGAGAAAATGTATATTTTTATTTTTGTGATTTCGAACCGTAATTTCTTCACTTCCGATAACCGAAAAATCAGGATGTGAGCCATCTAAATCGCGGAATTCTTTGCGACTTAATTGCCATTTTTTAAGGTCGGGGTCGTTGATTAAAAAATTATCGAGTTCGTCATCTAAATCATAAGAATGATCTGACGGTGTTAAAAAATCAAGTCCCAAGGCTTTTGCCGCCTGCATTGTCATAGCACCAGGAGCACCAAATTCTACTTGATCCGTCGTGTGCCAAGTATGGAGATGAACGTCACCATAAAGCCATCCATTTAATGCGGGAAAAGGTTCGGCGGCAAGGTAGGTTTTAAGGGGAACTTTAGATGAACCACGCAGGTTATCCGTTTTAATAATCTTGGTTTTGCCTTGAATTTCAATTTCTAAAGTCGTGTGAATAAAAACAGAACCGACATAATCAAGATTCAAATCCCAATGAGCAAAATGCCATTTTGTATCAATGGTTTTGTCTAGTTGAATCTTATTGGACAGAATCTCTTGAGCCGTTTCATCATAAACCTTAATCTCGAGATTTTTGAGACGAATAGGAAATTCGTGGGCGTCTTTTATAAGCAAAAACAGAGGTAATAGTGTATTTGGATTGATTCGCCACGGGGCATCAAAATATATTTCTGGCTCCTTTTTAAAGTAGCGACTAAACGGAAAATATTTGAATCGATAATGGAATTCTGCATACGCGCCGAACAATGGCAGAGAATCGAGAATTGAATTGGGGTCGATGTGCATGTAAGAATATAGAAATTTGGCAGGGGATGTCGTTAAAAAAGAACCCTTTCAATTATTTAAACACAGAGAACTCAGAGGGCGCAAAGGTTCACAAAAGAAAAAAAATCAGTAACTGTAAACTTGACAACGAAAAACTGTAACGTAAGCATCTTGCTTGCGAAAAATAATCTCACACCCTTCGACAAGCTCAGGACAGGCACCGCCTCAAAGAGACAAAGAAAAGATGCTGCAATTCCCCTCTAGGGAGGGGTTAGAACTGGGTTGTCTCCCGCAGATTTCGCAGATAAACGCAGAAAAAGCATTGTAACGTAAGCATCTTGCTTGCGGTTTAAAAGGCTAACACCAAGCTCCACAAAGCAGTATCAAGTTTCACAAAGAAAAACAAAAGCAAACGTCGTAGACCTTGTTATTTTTGTAATAATGGCGCACGACGAAACATAACCTCGTAGAGGTTTGATAACTTTCTCGAACACTAGGTCATCGAGTGTTTTTGTGGATACAAAAATGTACCGAGATGACAAACTCTCCAACGCAAAGTCCGACTTTTGGAGGATGTACCGAGATGACATCAACCGAGTAAATTTACGAATATGTCAGCTTTATCTAAGAAAAGAGATAGAATGTTGCACCCGAGAGTTAAATAATTACATTTTTCATCATGATTTATAAACGCGAAGGAGAACACGCTCATGTCAAATACACCTAAAGATACAGAATTATCAAGCTGGCACCGATATTTTGCTATACAAAATAATAATCGTGCCTGGACGCTTGTTGAACAAGAAAATAGAACACCTGGAGAAAATAATGAGATGCTAAATACAGCTCATGCAGCCGCATTTCATTGGGAGTATTTTGCCAAAGAACTCAATAGTATGCGAGCAACTATGTTGCTGGCGGAAGTCCATGCTTTAATGAATCTTGGTGAAACTGCATTTCAATATGCAGAGGTAGTAAAAGCCTATTTTATAAATCAAGAAACGCCTGATTGGGAATTGGCATTTACATACGCCATCCATGCGCACGCTGCCTTTTCAGCGGGAAAGATTGAAATATTTAAGGAATCTTACGCCGAAGCTTTAAAAGCGATTGAAGCAATAAATGATGAAGAAGACAGAAATATCGTGATGCAAACTTTTAAAAATATACCGCTATCTTAAAAAAAAGCACAATAAAATTTGAGCGAATAGCATTACAACTCTATTGTAAAATCGCGGGGATGATTCCTAAACCAAGTGAGTTGTCGTTTCGCAAAATTCCGTGAATGTTGTTGAATCAATTCAATCATCCGATCTTTTGATATCTCATTGTCCAAATATTGATACACTTCTTTATATCCAATCGTTCGCATGGGATAAAGCGTAGGCGAAAAACCTTTTTCCAAGAGATCTTTGCATTCGTCAACAAGACCCTTGTTGATCATTTCTAAAACGCGGGTATTAATTATTTCATAAAGTTTTGGGCGAGATCGTTCGACAATAACACGATATCCAGTGTGTTCGAATGTATCCTGACTTTCATCAAAAACTTGTGATGGCGTTAATCCCGTCGTTTCGATAATTTCAAATGCACGCATGAGCTTTTTTTCATCATGATAATGAAAGCGTTGAGCATAGTCAGGGTCGAGTTTATTAAGACGATTCCAATATTCCTCAGCTTTGCCATCGCGAAAAAGCGCTTCATACTTTTCACGAATTATTGCATCTTTCGAATTATTTTCAAAAAAACCGAACTGAAGCGCATCTAAATAAAGCGATGATCCGCCGACAACGATGGGCAATTTCCCTTTTACCAAAATCTGCCGAATGCGGTTGCGAGCCTCTTGATAAAACTCGCCAGCGCTCCACGTAACATCAGGATTGAGTTCATTAATAAAATGATGAGGAATTTCATCGAGAATTGATTGAGGCGGCGTGTCGGTACCAATATTCATCCCGATATAAACTTGTCGCGAATCGGCAGATATTATTTCAGATGGCAACTGTCGCGCCATTTCAATGGCAAGATTTGATTTCCCTGCCGCTGTCGCACCCGTTAAAATGACGTATGAGGCATCACCCCAACTTAACGAGCCTGATTTTAAATTAATAGATTGAGGCATATAATTTTTTATGGTTAACCTCCCCGCCCCGACCGGTAGTGTCGGGACACCCCTCCTTGATAAAGAGGGGCAGGGGTGGTAGATTTTGAATTCAATTTCTACCAAAAGCCTCTATTACTTCTTCCAACAACTCAACTGGATTTTCAAATACAATTTTATTTTCAAATCGCATGACTTTAATACCTAGTTGATTTAAGTATTGTTCTCTTTTCAAATCGTATTCACCTTGAAATCCGTTAAAATGTGCTTCGCCATCTAGTTCAATTGCAAGTTTTTCATCAGGACAATAAAAGTCTAAAATGTAGTTTCCAACACTGTGTTGTCTCCTAAACTTTCGACCTTCAAGTTTTCTGTTTTGCAGCATTCCCCATAATGTAGCTTCAGCGGGAGTAAGATTCTTTCGTAACTCATTTCGGAACTTCTTTAGTGTGGGCTTATTGTGAATTTTATTTACCATCAATATTGTTATTAATTTCGTTTTGACGAATATTTTTGTTTTGTCATTGAAACCACCCCGTCCCGACCTAAAAAGTCGGTCCACCCCTCCTTAAAAAAGGAGGGGAATTTACTCCGCTCCTTATCATTGATTTTTACATCAAGCCTCATGTTAGTATTTAATTCTCACAGGTAAAAAGTCCTTAGGCCTATTCATCAACTCCCCTCCTCGATAAGGAAGGGTAGGGGTGGTAGAGAATTACTAAAAAAATACGCTTCATTTTTTTATCTGTCTAATGTCTTTCGAAACGTTTGTCCAATTCGTCGATTGTCAGATTAATAATAATGGGGCGTCCGTGAGGGCAAAAGAATGGATGCTCACAGGCGAAAAGTCGATCGACCAAAACGCGCATTTCTTCCTCAGTCAATGGGTCGCCTGCTTTGATGGCAGCTTTGCAGGCATAGGACGCGGCGATGCGCTTCGGCACTGAATATTCGAATGTGCGATTTGTGCGATAATAATCCAACATTTCCTTTAAAATATCGGCTTCATTTCCGCTTCGCATATCCACAGGAACCGCCTCTACCATAATGGTTCGTGGTCCAAATTCCCGCAACTCAAATCCAAGATTTTGTACCATCGGCAAGACATCCAAAAGGAGGTTAAAGTCATCATGAGAAAACTCGATAGATTTTGGAAAAAGCAAAAGTTGGGACGGGCCTTTATGCTCATTAAAATGGTTCAATGCTTTCTCAAAAAGGATGCGTTCATGGGCGACATGTTGATCGATAATCGCAATGCCGCTATTAATTTGAGTAAGGATGTATTTATTGTGAACCTGCCAAATGAAACCCGTTTGTTCGCGCTGAGGAAAGCTTTTTGTGGTAAGAGGACGCTTTTCCAAAACCGAACTAAATTGACGAGCTTTTTCCAAGAGTTTTCGGTCTTCGTCGCTACGATTGTCCCCAGATTCGGGAATCCAATTTTGTGTTTGTGCTGGTGACGATTGAAATAGAGTATTGGATTGTTCAAATTGCGGAGATGCTGTCGGCGTATTGAAAAAATTTTGCGCAGAAGGGCGAGATTCAAATCCTGGTAACATTTTGTCTGTTTGACGAATACCTGTTTCCACCGCCTCTTTAACGGCATAATAAACACGCCACTCGTCTTTGAATTTTACTTCCATTTTGGTCGGATGCACATTGACATCAACATCTTGAGGTGGGATCGTAACATTCAAAACATAAAGGGGATATTCGCCACGTTGTATAAGTGATTTATAGGCTTGAAAGACGGCGTTATTTAGCAAACGATCCGAAATGGGTCGCTCATTTACAAAAATATATTGCTCACCTCGGCCCGGTCGGACAACATCTAGATTTCCGATAAATCCATTGATGCCAATATGCCCAAAGGACTGATTGACTTCAATAAGATGCTTTTCATAATCTTGTCCAAATGCCTCAATGAGACGATTTTTTAAATCGCCTTGACGGAAATCAAAAATCGTTTTCTGCTCTGTCGAAAGCTTAAAACTGATGGATGGATTAATCAGTGCGAGAGGTTTTAAAATGCCAATTATGTGGTTCAATTCAGTGCGATGACCTTTTAAAAACTTGAGACGTGCAGGGACATTGAAAAAGAGATTTTTGATGCTTACGCGCGTGCCAACAGTCCATGCAAAAGGTTCGACTGCGCCTTTATTCCCTGCTTCAATTGAAAGTCGATAAGCGCCCTCTTCATCGGTTGGTTTTGAGACAATTTCCATCATTGAAACCGAACCGATACTTGGCAGGGCTTCACCGCGAAATCCCATAGTTTTTAAATGATACAAATCCGATGCTTCTTTAATTTTGCTCGTGGCGTGGCGTTGGACACAGAGATCAATCTCGGTTCCATTCATTCCAATGCCGTTATCGATGACTTGAATCAGCGATTTTCCACCGTCAATAATGTGCACATGGATTTGCGTTGCTTTTGCATCGAGAGCATTTTCTACCAATTCTTTTACAACGGAAGACGGCCGTTGAACGACTTCTCCAGCGGCAATTTTATTGGACAGAATTTCAGGAAGTATGTGAATAGAAGATGTCATTACAGGGCGAGTTTTCCTTCGATGTCGTCAAGACCTTGTGAATAAAGAGTGAGTGCGTCATTTTTTAATTGATGCACGTTTGTTGTCATTTCGGAGACGAATATTTTGTCTTGAATATCGCCTAAATTAATCTGGACATTCATCGCCGCGCCGCGGAAACCAGCATAGGCAATCAATAATGCTACACCCGCGTCGGAGAGTGAATTTTGATTCCCGATTTGAGACATCCGCCTCGCTAATTTCATCGCTTCAAAGGATAATTGCATCACTTTAAATGGCACATTGGCCGAGATTTTTGTCGCCATTTCAATGGCTTCATTTCGTGTCTCGATTTGTGTGGATGTCTTTTTCGCTAGGCGCATGGCGGACATGACATCATTGAAACTTTGCGTATCTACATCGACTAAAAATTGCAATTGATCTTTGAGACTTTGAGCGTCCTCGCCGAGGCGTTCGACTTCTTCCCAAACGTCATTATAGCCCTTTTTCCCATGGGTCAAGAGGCCGACCATGGCCGTAAGAGAAACGGACATGGAAGAAACTAGAGCTGACACGGAACCGCCACCTGGCGCTGGTGAATCCGAAGCCAATTCGTCGTTAAATTCATTCAATTTCATCGTCACAAGCTGGTTTGTTTGCGCGTCTCCAGCTAAACGAAACTCAATGATGCGTTCATCTGGAATAAAGGGCGAAATTTCATCCAAACCCATACTTTGGATTGCCAAACGAACCAATTCATGCGTTGATGCGCCTTTCGATTTATTCTGTTTCGCGAGATAATATTTGCCTGCATCCGTCATTGCTTTAAGAGGAACCATTCCAACGATTTCACTACCCGAAACACGCAAACCTCGTTTTTCGGCTTGGCAGCACACTTCATCAAAGGCGATATGAATCGGCGTAATATCCGTATCGGTGAGGTTAATAGAAACTTGCGCCATGTTATATTCGTCAATGTACCAACCGACGGCCTTGACAGATTTCAATGTGCCTGGCGTCATCATTTTAGTGCCGTCAGCATTTTTCATAATTTTACCATTGCCGTCGCGTTTTCCCCGCCCCTGTTCGCGGATGTCTAAAGCGATACCTGTCGCTTTTTTCGTGTCTCTCGTGTTGAGATTTACATTATAGGCAACGAGAAATTTCCGCGCACTAATAGCCGTCGCACCACTTGAAGCGTTGAATTTCGCAGGGCCAAAATCAGGCTTCCAGTAGGCATCATCAAAACGAGCGTAAAGACCTTCGTACTCGCCCTTACGAACATTGGCAAGATTTTTCCATTCGGGTTTTGATGCAGCATATTCGTACAAATAGACAGGAATTTCTAACTCGTCTCCGACACGTTTCCCTAGCGTTTTTGCGAGTTCGACACACTCGTCCATAGTGATATTTGAAACCGGAATAAAGGGGCAGACGTCTGTTGCGCCCATGCGAGGATGCGCGCCAGTGTGCAATCGCATATCAATCACTTCAGAGGCTTTTTTGATGGCTCTAAATGCAGCTTCAACGACGGCATCTGGAGCTCCGACGATGGTTACGACAGTACGGTTTGTATCTGCGCCTGGATCCACATCAAGAAGGTTGGCGCCTTCAACTTTTTCAATTTCATCCGTAATTTGCTTAATGACGGCCAAATCGCGACCTTCGCTAAAATTAGGAACACATTCGACGATTTTTTGCATGTTTATACTCCGTGTAATAAATGATTAAGTGGATAAAGGGTCGGTATTTTCTTTAGTGTATCCCTGTGGTATAAATTTAAAAGTAACACAAAGTTTCTCAAAGGTTTCACAAAGCACCACAAAGAATTCATAAAAGGAAAAGAAAAAAGGAAAATAGAATCCATCAGTTGATGATCCTTTTAATACCTTTTTTAAGCATCGAAACGTGAAAATTAAAAAGAAGACCGAGTTTGAAGTTTCCTAGTTTTAGATACGTGAGTAATTGGGCAGTGTAAACTTTCGTAATTTCTTCAACTGTTTTTATTTCTATTACAATTTTATCCTCAACTAATAAATCAATTCTATAACCGTGATTTAATTGAACTTCCTTATAAACAATAGGTATAGAAATTTCTTTATTTACCGTAAGCCCCAATTTTTTTATCTCATAAAGCAAACACTCTTGATAAGCTGATTCAAGCAATCCTGGTCCAAGCAAGCGATGGACCTCAATTGCACATCCGATTATAATGTTAGACAACTCATCAATGTTCAAATCTTGCATATTTACGTTTTCTTGGTGCATCTTAGTGCCTCCTTTGTGTATCTCTGTGGTATAAATTTAAAAGTAACACAAAGTTTCTCAAAGGATTGACAAATATTTACCATGTACCTAGTTTTGTTAAGGCGTAAACGACTGCAAGGGTCATCGCCATTAATATCCAAATATTTCTACCTTTTGGAATACCATAAGGCGATAGTTTACGGAAATTGATTCGCTTTTCATCTTCTTCAAGATTAACTCGCTCAAAACGATTAGCATATCGCCGATTTGAGTTTTTTAAAAACGCCATTTAGATACCTGCGAGGATATGACTGAAATATTTGACGAAAGGGCCAATAAGCAGTCCAATAATCCGAACATTTGTAAAATAGCCTAAGATAATGATACCAAATAAAATATTGGGTCCATAATGTTCGAGCTGCATTAAAAAGGCATCATACTTACGTGGAAGCATACCTGCCAATATTTTTGAACCATCGAGGGGTGGAAATGGCAATAAATTAAAGACGGCGAGTGCGAGATTGATATACAATGAAATGAGGAGCATTTGGAGAAAAATAGCTCCTAAACTACCGACGGTAGGTGCGTATTGCGTTGCGATGATAATGCGAATAATGAGTCCTGTAATCGAAGCTAGGAGTAAGTTCATAGCAGGGCCGGCTAACGCAATCCATAACATATCTTGACGAGGATTTTTTAAATTTCGAGGATTGACAGGGACAGGCTTTGCCCAACCGAATCGAACGAGAATGAGCATAATGGTACCAAGTGGATCGAGATGAGCCAATGGATTGAGTGTTAAGCGTCCCATAAATTTTGCCGTTGGGTCACCGAACCGAAGCGCGACATAGCCGTGAGCAAATTCATGAAATGTTAGGGCGACCAATATGGGCGGTAGTGAGATGACGATGGATTGTATGGTGGGTAGCATGGATTGAATATTCAAAAGTTTGTCCTTCTTTTTGCGGGCCTAATATAGTTTTTGATGATGCCTTTGGTAGGATATTCATGCTTGGGTAACAATTACAAATTATCAATTTTAAATTACAAATGAATAAAACAAGAGTATCTTTCCAAAATCAACAATCGTTAATCGATATTCTTAAATCAATTATAATCTTCTCCATTCCCTCTGTGGTAAAATTTTTAAAATCTCACACGAAGACGCTAAACCACAAAGAAAAAAACGTGTCATCCTGAGCAATCCTGGCTCTTTTGTCGGGATAACTGTTGAAGGATCAACAATAAAACGAGATAGCTAAAACCTACCCCTAACCCCTTCCAGAAGGGGAATAAGTTTTCTCTTGTACGCAAGCATCGTAACATAAGCATCTTTCTTGCGGTTCTTAGGACCTCCCCAAGATTGTGCAGATTAACGCAGATAAAATATAGTCTCCCGACACCTTGGTCGCGATTTTCAACGGGACTTCAGTCGTGGGTGCAATTGAAAAAGAAAAAAATCTAACACAAAGTTTCAAACAAAACCAGGGAGGTACTGTGTTTAAAAGCAAGTTAAGAATGGGCGATTGATTGATGATTATAA
>CALBFA010000067.1 GCA_937888365.1 uncultured Fidelibacterota bacterium
AAAAGAATTGGACACGGAGTTTAAGATTGCACGGATTGCTTAGTTGAGAGTAAAAAAATATATGACAATCAAATTAAATAGTATCCGTCTAATCCGAGGCATCTGTGTCCTTTAAAAGAATTAGGCACGACGTTAAAAACAAGAAGAGACGTAAAGAAAAGGAAAAATTATGAACCCTGCTCTTATTAGTAAAGCAAAGAAAATTAAACTCGTTATTACGGATATTGACGGTGTTTGGACTGACGCTAAAATGTATTATTCCGCCGATGGAATGGCATTTAAAGCCTTTTCGTACTATGATGGTATGGGCGTTTCGCTTCTAAAAAAAGCAGGATTACATGTTGCTATTATAACTGGCGAATTTTCCAAAGAGGTGGAAGTTCGCGCTAAAAAATTAAATATTGAAGACGTGTATTTGGGTGAATCAAATAAACTTTCTATCCTCGAAAAACTCTTAGTAAAATATGAACTTACAACGGATGAAGTTGCCTATATTGGCGACGATATAAACGATTACGAATGCATGCAAGTGGCAGGGTTCACGGCAGCCCCTCCCAACACGCCAGTTTTTTCAATGCTGAGCCCCGATATTTTACTCACGCGACGCGGAGGCGATGGGGCATTCCGTGAATTTGCGGACATCATCCTTTTGGCCAAAGGTTTGAGCAAAAATTAAATCTTATTTTCAACCTAAAATAATAATGATTTTTTCATTCTTATTTTACCTGATTTATCATTCGTTGCTTACGATTGCTTATCCATTTATTTGGCTCTTAGCACTCAAAAATGAAAAGTTGCATGAAAGCCAAGTCGGGCAATCTGAAATATTTTCGAAATTGCAAACATTTAGAAGTAAGATTACAGATGACACAAAGCCTATTGTTTGGCTACATGCGGCATCGGCAGGAGAATTTGAACAAATCAAACCGCTGTTAGAAGCGTTCTCATTACGTGATGTCTATATTTATCAGACCTTTACTTCTGGAACAATTTATTATAAAGCATTTCGTGATCCCCGCTTTCACGGCGTTTCATTTCTACCATGGGATTTTCCGTGGCGTGTTTCTCGTTTCATCAATATTCTAAAACCAAAATATTTTATTAACACGCGCCATGATTTGTGGCCGAATATTCTATATGTTTTAAATCGAAAAAAAATCCCTTCAATTTTAATCAATGCAAATTTATATAAGAGTTCGATGCGATTAAAGCCATGGTTTAAACCATTCAATGCCGTGTTATTTAATCAAATTTCCCATTTATTTACGGTCTCCTCAGATGTCGCTGAATTGATTCAAAAACTTTATACTAAAGAAATTATGATAACGGGCGACACTCGCTTTGATCAAGTCATCAATCGCGCGGAGCACAATGAGATGGTTTTTTTAGGAGATGATGTCGTAAAAAATAGGCCGATAATTATTTATGGCTCCGTAATAGAAACCGATTTGGAAATTATTTCACATGCCATTTCGAAATTGGACTCCTATGATGCTTATTTTCATGTGATTGTTCCCCATGAAGTTTCGGAACGTGATATTGTCCCAATTGAAGTTGAGCTTTACCGGCTCAAATTAGCATCCTTTCGCAAAACTGAACTTCATCTTTATCATGATGAATCCATATTAATTTGGAATTCTGTGGGTGAATTAGCTGATTTATATAAATTCGCAACCTTAGCGTATATAGGGGCGGGATTTAGTACGGGCGTTCACTCTGTTGCAGAACCATCCGTTTATTGTGTTCCGTCGGCTCACGGGCCTCATTACGATTTGCTCGCCGAAGCAATTGAGCTTATTGATTTAGGCATTTCGACACTCATTAGAAAATCCGATGATTTGACAGATTTTATTCGATTAATAGCATCACCAGAATTAATAGATTTTAAAAAGAATGATTTAAAAAAATATGTTAGTGAACGAAAAGGTGCAACTCAAAAAATATTAAAAGCTTTAAATCTCTATAGTTTGCTCATTTTTTAATCGAATAATCGAGGTCAACTCTGGATGTTTTCCCATCTTTTGTTGGTAAAACTCCCGAATCCTATCCATATCTTTCGAAATGTTTCCTGTTGGTATAAACGTTAAGCCAATCCCTGCTACTTTTCGCTTGTAATCGAGATAGCCACACGCGATGGGCACTTTTGCACCTATGGCAATACGGTAAAATCCGGATTTCCAATATTCTGTCTTTTTTCGTGTACCTGACGGAGTAATGCCAATGAAAAGTTTTTCACTCTGATTAAACGCTTTGATCGTTCCACCAACGACATCTTTGGCATTTGCTCGATCAATGGGGATACCGCCTAGCGCTCGCATAAATAGTCCAAGGGGATTTTTAAAAAGACTCTCTTTCGCCATCCAAGAAAATTTAATGCGGGCTAAAAATACGGTTCCCATAACCACAACAAAATCCCAGTTACTCGTATGTGGAGCCGCAATAATGACGACTTTATCATGATTAAGCTCATCAATTTGAACTTTCCAGCCTGCGAGTTTCATCCCAATTAAACCGATGATATATTTAATATATCCAGACCGTGGTCCCATTTTGCTTTGTTTTCTCATGCACTATGATAGGTCGTTTTGTTAAAAATAAAACATTAATAATGGCTGTATTCGATTTGTAAATTTTGTCAATAATTGAAAGCGTTTATATAATCATCTATTTAAAAACTATCGATAGTTTTTGTTATTTAGTCATTATTAAACTTTTGATAACTACAAGAATGGTGCTACATTTACCCTTGATGTTATATTTTTTTACTGTTACATATGAAAGGAATGACCGATGACCGATGACCGTCTAGAACGTAAATTTGAGAAGAAAACGTGGAGTGAAACAAAATCAAAAAACTCATGGCAAGTGTTTAGAATCATGTCTGAATTTGTAGAGGGCTTTGATTTATTGACTGAAATGGGGCCATCGGTAACAGTTTTTGGATCAGCTCGGACTGACAAAAGCGCACCTTACTACGCAATTGCAGAAGAATTAGGCGTGCGACTTGCCAGTAATGGCTTAACGGTTATAACCGGAGGTGGTCCTGGCATTATGGAGGCTGCAAATAAAGGCGCTATTGAAGCAGGGGGCGTATCAGCTGGGATTGGTGTCCAGCTCCCGTTTGAGACATCAAATAATCCATTTTTAGATAAAGATAAAAATATTTCGTTTCGTTATTTTTTTGTACGAAAACTGATGTTTCTCAAATACTCACAAGCTTTTGTTGCTTTCCCAGGTGGCCTTGGTACACTGGATGAACTTTTTGAAGCGTTAACGCTTGCTCAAACTGGCAAAACGCCTCGATTCCCAATTATCCTTATTGGAAAAAAGTATTGGCAAGGTTTGTACGAGTGGATGAGTTCAACGCTTATTCATGAAAAAACAATCAAAGCGGAGGACTTGGATTTATTCCGCATTGTTGATACGGCGGAAGAAGCGATGAGTGCGATTAACAATTTCTTTGGGAAATACCGAAAAGATATGGTTGTAAATTTCTAAATTTTCAATGAATGACGAATATTATAAGCTTAGTTATTAATGATGAGTGTTGCAACTATATAGTATCGAATAATTTTTCCGACACTGACAAATAGAATAAATTGCGTTAATTTTACGCGGATAAATCCAGCGGCCACTGTCAGTGGATCACCTATAATTGGGACCCATGCAAAGAGCAATGCCGGTGTTCCGAATTTCTTCAAGGTCTCAATGCTGTGATTAATTTTTTCTCTGGATGTATTCTCCAATCTTTTTAAAACTAAATTGTGACTCCCTAAACCGATATAATAATTCGTTATTGAACCCAATATATTACCGATACTTGCAACCGTTATCGTCGTTGCAACATCATAATGATTCAAAAGTAAAACGCTTAAAACAATTTCCGAAGAGAGTGGTAAAATCGTTGCCGCCAAGAAAGAAGCGAGAAATAGGCCGATATATCCATAACTAATAAAATAATCCATTATAATTTTTGCCTTAGAAAAACAAGAAAAAGTCGATAGAGCAGCAGAAGGATGCTTTAATACAAATCACGATGGCAACGATTTTCTTTTAAGTATTTTCAGAATTAAGTGAAAACGAAAGTTTATACTTTAGTCCGTTTTCATTTAAACGGATAACCTCACCCTCAAGTTGATCTTTTATAAGGATATCGATGAGGGTCATACCTAAACTATTTGATTTTAGTTTGCTTGGTTCGTACTCAAAACCGACACCATTGTCACCGATTCCCATTTCGATTTTATGATTTACTTGAGACGCATAAATATCAATAATACCTAACTTTTCACTATTAAATGCGTATTTCAGCGAATTTGTGATGATTTCATTCAATGCCATGCCAAAGGGGATAATTTTATCAACGGGCAATTCAATTTCTTCCATCTTGATATCAAATTCAACATTATTTTTATGAGAAGAATAAGCATTTCTTAACTCTATTGTCAGTTGCTCTAAATAGCTTTTGAGGTTGACGTGAGCGAAATTTTCGCTTCTGTAAAGTTGAGTATGCACTAGAAGCATCGAGCGGATGCGATTAGACATCACCGAAAAAGCCTCATCAATCAGTGGATTATTTAGGTTCGATGCTTGCATCTGCATCAAGGAAATGATAATCGCCATATTATTTTTTGTGCGATGGTGAATTTCCTTGAGCAACACATCTTTTTCCTTTAAGGAAATATCTACAAGTCGCTCTGCTTCCTTTCGACTGTGAATATCACGAGCAAATATTTGCATCGCATGTTCACCATTATAGTCAAATGGAATTCCTAATAATTCGACATTTAAGTGACTATTATTAATAGAGATGAGAACGTGATCTTCTTTAAGAATCGCTTGATTCTGAATCTTCTTTTGTATTTTTGTTACAATCTTTTCACCTTTACCGTTTTCCATAAACTGAGCGATGTTTTTATGAAAAAGATCCAAGTGTGTTTTGGCATGCATACTTTTAATTGTTGCTTTGTTAACAAAGAGAATTTTACCGTCATATGAAAGGACAAAGATCATATCGGGGGAGAGTTCAATTAGATCTCGATATTTCTTTTCACTTTCTTTTAAGCTGTTTTCAGCATGAATTCGTTCCTCAATCTCTTTTTGCAGCTCTTGATTATGTTTACGGTACATTTTTGTTCTACTTTTATAGTAGAGATAGATAAATAATCCCACCATGAGCATGACGATGATTCGGAATTGTGGTTTCAACCAAAAAGGCGCAATGATTTCAATATCTAACCGTGTTTCTTCGTCGCTCCAAAGACCGTCATTATTAGTACCTTTTACTCTAAACGTATAGCTTCCTGGGTCCAAATTTGTAAACGTAACTCTATTGTCATTCTGAATCTGTATCCAATTTTCATTGAAGCCATCCAGCTTGTAAGCATAGTGGTTTTTATTTGGAGCTGTAAATTCTAGCGCCGAAAAATGGATTGAAAAAATGTTCGCTTTATAAGGTAACGTGACTTTTTTCTTATAGCTTATTAGCGTGTCCAATTCAAAAGTCTTGTTAAATACCTGAAAATTGGTTAGGGAAATTCTAGGAGGGAATGGATTCTTTTTGATTGAATCGGGGTGAAACAAGGTAAGACCATTACTGCTTCCAAAAGCCATGCCTCCGTTTGTTGTTTTCTTAACAGCCCCTGGCAATAAATTATTCCCTATGAGTCCGTTTTCTTCATCAAAATTTAAAAATGATTTGTTATTAAGGTTGAACTTAGAAATCCCTTTCTCGGTTCCTATCCACAAATTCTTATGACTATCTTCAAGAATACTTTGGATAACATTATTAGGTAAACCGTCTCGTGTACGATAATTGACAAAATTGAATGTCCCGTTTTCAGATTTTAACACTGACGAGAGTCCATTTAACGACCCAATCCAAATAGTACCTTGAGAATCTTCAAAAATTGTATTGATTAAATTTGCAGGAAGACTATTAACATTATCGCTTTCATAGGTGTAGGTTGCAAATTTCATCTCATCTGGTTTTGTAGAATCGGCTGTCGCCCTATCCCAATAGCATAAGCCATCAGATGTCCCTACCCATAGATTTCCATGCGAATCTTCTAATACACAGTAAATACGATTATGAGGTAGTCCCTTTTCATTTTTACTATCATGTTGGTAGGTCAAAACTTTATTTGTGCGCGTATTAAACTTTTTTAAGCCAGAAAAACTTGTAGCCACCCAAAGAGTCTTATCCGATTCGTATTGACTCTCAATTGTCATATTAATATCACTTGTTAAAAGAATCGATTCGGATCCATAAACCGTCACTCTGTCTTGACTTAAATCAAAATCACTTAATCCTCCAAATTCCGAGCTTACCCAAAGGTGATTATCTTCGTCTATTCGTATGTGTTTTATAAGATAAGAGCTTAAATTATTTCTATAATTTTTGTAAACTATTTCCCCATCTGCTTGAGTCGTTAGGCGCGATATTCCTTCAGAAGTTCCCAACCAAAGCCGACCCAAATTGTCTTCCTCTATTGACTTAATATCGTTTCCAATTAATGTGTTTTCATTATTAGGTTCTTGATGAAAACCTGAAAAGCCATCATTTTTAAGGTCAATTCTTGATGTGCCGTTATTTAACGTTCCTATCCAAAGATTTTGAGTATTATCAATAAATAGATAACGAACGCGGCTTCCTGCTAATTCCTTTTTGTTATTGAATTGCGGCAAATACCGTTGATAGTTTCTTGATTCAGGATCGAGGCGTACAATACCACCGCCATCCATTCCAATCCAAATATTACCTTTTCTATCTTCTTCAAGAACGTAGGATTGTGTTTTTCGAAAGGGTGTTGTTTCATCTTGAACAAAACTATAATAGCGAATTTGCTCTAGGCCGATTATCTCTTGATTCAAGAATTCTGCTTTAATAAGGGCAAGACGGCGCTCACTACCAACCCATAAATTACCTTTAGAATCAATAAAAACCCGATACGCTCTTTCAAAAAGGTCTATTTCTTTATTAAAAAAATTAAAGCTGTCAAATATGCCTTTATCACGATTTTTCACTGTGAGTCTATTGACACCGCCATTACTCGCAATCCATATATTACCAGATTTGTCTTCTGCGACACTGCGTGTTCTCAAGTCCAATATTGACGTTCGGTTATCAGTCTGAGGTTGATAATTATAGAATTTGCCTTTTTGTATATCTTCAGTATTAAGTCGAGCCAATCCTCCTGAAAATGTACAAAACCACATTGTACCAAAACTATCTTGGAATATCGTTTGAATACGATTATCGGATATACTATTTGAGTCCTTGTCATCATGGACAAAATGCCTGAAGTTTTCGGTTGCAGGATTGAATTGATCAACGCCATCTCCCCACGTCCCAATCCAAATATTACCATCCTTATCGCAGTATAAATTTCCGCTATTATTGGAGGATAAGGAGTTTGAATTGTTTGGATCGTGACGGTACAGTTTGACATTTTGGCCGTCATATCGATTCATTCCATCACGTGTCCCAAACCAAATAAAACCCTTTTTATCTTGAATGATTGAGTAAATCGTATTATTAGAAAGGCCTTCATCAACGCCTAGATTTTGGAATCTATATTCCTGAATTTTGCCAAATGTTGCACTTATATAAATAAAGAATAATATATAGAAATTATTAATGTATCGAAACCGTTTAGTCTTTTTCAAAACCACCCCATCGTTTTCGTCAAAATAAACAATCATTTACCATATGCAATCATTCACAATAGTATTTATGATTTCCTTGTAGGCCATCGATATCGATAGAATGAATTCTTTTTCGTTTAACCTACTATCATACATTTATCACAGCGCTTACATATTTTTTGTTAATAGTGTGTTCACAAATTGATAGACAAAATACAAACGATATATATTTCCACTCTGAAGAAATTCTAGATCATGTTCTTCTGTTGTAATTTTACGACCTGCTACATCATATTCGCCACCCAGGGAAAGGCCTTTATATAAGTGAATCTGGAATCCGGAATTGAGTAAATTAATGTTTTCATAATGGGTCACTTTTGATTCATCAACGGCATAAATAAAATATCGTTTTAATTGAAAATACATACCTAGATGCTGCATCCATGTAAATTTAATCATGATTTTTCCACTCGCTCCAGGTCCAAAATGATAATCTCGACCCGTCGTCTCATCAGATGTATCGCCTGCACTTCCAAGAATAATGAAGGAGCTGGCAATTTGTGATCGGAGATTTAGCTGAGGTGAAATTCTATAAAACTGCAAGTAATTCAATCCTATACTTGCACTGGATACTTTATAATCGTCATGATTCATAAAATCATAATTTTGGAAAAGCCCTAAAACCGTTTTATAGTTTCGCTTATTCTTCTGATACATTTTTTTAAGCATTCCGCTCGAATAAATTTCACCAACATATTCCGTTCTACTCATATTTAAAACACTCGTAAACGTAAAAAAATCAAATGGGGCGTATTCTTTATCGATATCAAATGGGTTGCCATGAGCGAGGTTAAATTTAATAAATCGTCTTGGGAAAAGGGATTCTTCGTTTGTTTTTATAAATCGCGGCCCTCCGCCAAATGCAATGTCTCCTAAAAGAGGCAATGACTTATAGGCGAAATTCTTATGAATAACCTTTCCAAACAGGAGGCGATTTATGCCGTAGCCTGTTGGATTCATGATACCTGCTGCAATTTGTCGGGTCAACGAAGCATTAGGATTCGGTCCAAGAGTCAAAATACTGAGTCGATGTATCATTTCCCCAAAAGCGATACCACTTAAGGGTGTTGTAATCATATCATTAATGGAGGGACTTTCGGTCTCCATTCCCAATTCCCAAATTAAACTTCCTAAAAACGGATAGGGCATAGATTGCCATAAACTTAAACCGTGAGCACGTGCTCCCAAATAGACCAGTGCACCTTGGCTTGGGTGCCCGATTTGATTGACATTAAATTCATCTTCATCCCAAACCCAACCATTAGATATATTTGTTTCCAAGGTGTTGAGAGAAATTTTTGCCCAAGGTTGATTCATGACGTAACTGTTAAATGCCCAAATTGACATATCTTGGCCCAATGTCTGAATAATCGCATGTCGATGAGGATGCGATAAACTGTCGATGGGTAGTTGGGCCAATACTAGCGCTGGAACGAGAAAAATAAAACTCAGTAGTTTGGATGTCTTGTTACGGTGTTTATGTCTCATGTTCGAAAGTTTGATACATCCTCAATATTTTTTTCATAAGACATCATTAAAGGCGAATATTTACAGATGCCCACGAACTCGGTTGATAATGTTCAATCTCACTAAAAGACCATCCTATGCTAATGGGTCCGAGAATGCTATCGTAGCTTAAGGAAATATCGACGCCTGTTAAACCATCTTTTGCGAGGTCGTTTAAAGTCTCAAAATAAAGTCTTTTAGGGAAAGATTGTACGAAGGAAAATCCTAATAAAATATCTTTTCTCACAAGCGTTTTTGACAAGTTGAATTTAACATTGAGGGTTTCCTCAGCTAAAAGGTACAGTGGATATTTTTCTTTTGAAGCTTTAGTAACGACGGCAAAACCATACGCACCAAAGGGTAAGTCAGAATTGGTTTTTTGATAGTCAATTTCAAAATTAAAGAAAATATTTTGACGATAATGTAGACCCACAAAACTATTCGCATATATGATTTCATGAACATCGTTTATTTTTTTGAGATGTTCATCGACAATTTCAAAACGCCATCCGATTGGATTAAGACCCTTTTTTAATATATGGTTCTCATAAAAACCAAGTGACAATGTCTGATAATTATCATAACGAGAGGGTATGAAACGCTTCTCTATTCGAGTCGAATCCGTTGCTGACCAGAAATAATTTCGCACACCAATTGCCACAGTGAGTTGACGGTTCCATCCTGGAACCAACATCAATCCAATATTAAAATCAGTATTTTTTAATTGATGGAGTTTAAGATTATTCTGCGCTAAATTAATATGGTGGTATTGGTGCTTTGCACGTATTGTGGGTTTCATTAAAAAATCAATTAGGCGAGTCGTCCTTAATCGGTAAAGGGGAGGAGACATGACTAAATCAATAGTTCCTAAACTGTTTCCTGACATGGTATTAAGATTGATATTCCCGAAATGTGATTTTACAATCATCTCAAGAAGAACATTGAAACCCTCGTAACTATTGATATCTAATCCCGTTTGTATCGACGTATTTGACTTTTTGTTCAGATAAAATTGTATCCGTTTTGAGTCATGGGAAAAAGTAGGTATCACAGTTTCGTAATTATTCGTGCTCAAAAGGATATTAATAATTCTGTCAACTTCTCTCGACGAAAACATGATGGAATCTGGTAATTGGAGACGAGACACATCTGAGGCAATATTGGAATAATGATGCTTATTGATGTATTCGATTGGGAAATATTTTTTGTTGAGGTTCTCATAAATTATCTTTTGACGCGATTTAAATTCCTCAACATTCAACTGACGTTGAAGCCTCGATTGCAATTCTTTGGCAGCTTTTACACCGGCGATATATCCTAATTTCAATAAATCGGGACCGCCTGCAAAATCCATTAAATGATGTCCACGTGTATCAACGCGAAAGAAATAATCCCAACCCTTCACATCCGAAGAATCGCCACTTGATAAAAGCCGACGATTTAACTCATCGAAATAATCGAAAACGTCATTGAGCTCGTCTAAATTTTGAGGTACATCTTCCGTATTGACGGCAATGATAAAATCGGCTCCTTCATCAATGGCAACAGCGACGGGCATTTTCATGTAAATTCCGCCATCCACCAACATTCGATTATTAAGAATAACAGGCGAATATATAACAGGAACCGACATGGATGCCTTCATGGCTTGAGGCAACGAACCCGATTTAAAGAGGTAGCTTTTTTTATTTGTCAAATCGGCGGCAACGGTTCGAAACGGAATCAATAATGAATCGAAATTACTCTTTGAAAATGCTTGAGCCGGAGCCGTTAAATTGAAGAGTTCTTTTTCAATAAGCCAATCATTCAAAAGACTCGCTGGCCCGACAAATTGTCTGTCATCCCAGCCCACAGAAAGGTTTCCTAACTGATTTTTCTGCCTTTCCCAAATCGGATAATCAATGGGTTTGCGGCGTCCCATAAATAATGATGAAATGCTCCCATTATGGACCATTTGCTCCATCTGATCAACACTCACACCCGAGGCGTAAAGCCCCGCTACCAACGATCCTGCACTCGACCCAACAATTAAATCTATGGGGATTTTGTATTCTTCAAAAGCTTTTAAAACGCCGATGTGGGCAATGCCTTGTGCGCCGCCGCCACTCAAAACAATGGCTATTTTTTCCTGAGAATACAGAGTTTTTGGTAAAATAAGAAACGTTAAAAGGAGTAGTTTAAAAAATATAAAGTGTCTGTTATTTGTATATTTTTTAATCATTTGAGCACAATTGCGAGATAGTTTCATGACCTTTTAGAATAATCTAATCTAAAATCGAATCGACATTTATTTTCTTGTCATCATTGAGCCAACAATGTTAATCACCGCAAACATATCATTTTAAAAACTGAATTTAACTTTTGTATAAAACATATCGTTGGTATCAAAATAGCCAAACATTTCGCTTATATCAGGCTCTACGCTTGTTTCATTTCGATAAAATAAATTAGCGCCCAAGGAAATTTCAAACCCATCTGAAAAATCATAACTCAGAGAAGGTCGTATAAGAGCGTCACTATTATTAAGTCCGATGTAGGTAAAAAGTTGAGCGGTAAGTGTTTCTCTCAAACAATTTCGACTCATTAAAAATGTTATCGTGTTATCAAATTCCTCGGCCACTATTGACGACTCATAGTCCAATATAGCTTTTTGAATAAATTGTGTACTCATTTTTGTTTCACCAATATTAAAATCAAATCCCAATAAATAATAGAGATAATCTTTATCCAGGGTAAGCGTTGGGATGTCATACGAATCCATGGCGGGGAATACTTTACCCGTGTAATAAGCGCCTTCACCACGAAAAACTTTGCCCTTAATGTCCGTTGAAAAACTTCCGCCAATCATATTTAAACGATGATGCTGCGGTGTTAATTGCAAGAAGGGTGTCCCTGCAACAGGGTCAACTTTTTTCTCAATATGAATCGTTGGGTCATCTTCGTAAAATGATCCTGCTAATACTTCATAATCAAGGGCCGATGTCATTCCTGAATATTTAAAAAATATCTCACTTTCATCCGTGTTTTCGGGGATATCTTTCATTGAATAGTCAGTTTGAGTTGGGATTAGGAAGGTCGGAATTCTCGACCATCTTGAGCTTTCATCTGGCATTTTCGTCGGGACAAAAACGGGGATCCAAACACATTCTACCGTATTATTACCAAAATAATAATCTGCTTTAATGGATGTAATACCCGTTCGAATTTCTTCAAAATCGCGCAGTAAAAATTCGCTTAAATCTTTTGGCGACACTAAATCGGTGATAAACACACCATCCGCTTTGCCCCATATAATTTGCTGTTTCCCAATACGCAAGTCCATGTTATCAAAGTATAAATCGACATAAGCTTCCCGTAAGTCGATATTTATATTTTGGTTTGGATATTGATAAACATAAGGATTTGCAAAGAATCCAGCCTTTGATAATCCTTTGTGAAATTTCAAATCAAATGTGTTTTGTAAAATAGAGTAGTCATGCGTATCATTCGTCAAAACACCGATATAACTTCGCGCATAACCATCAATTTCAATATTTTGGCCAAAGAGCGAGAGTGCGCTGAAAAGCGACACGATTATGAGTATAAATCTATATCTCATCGAGGGGCTCTTTTCATCATGCGTTCTGTAAATAGCGAATCGTCCAACCCTTTATTGACGAGGATATCTTTTAAAGTCATTGTCGTTGAGTGTCCATTTTGAACATTTTCCATCGTTGTGTTCGTGATAATAATGACGCCGTCTAAGGTCTCACTCGCTAAAACGCGTAACACTTTCAAAAGCTCATCATCTTCGTCGTAAAATTCTTTTTTAATACCAATCCAGCTCCCCTTTTCAACCCATGTCAGGGTGCGAGAATACATGTAATTATCTTGCTTTGAGACGCTTTCTACGACATAGCAATCTTTTTTATCGAGCGTTTCTTCCCGAATAATGGAGTGCGTGTCATCTGAAAGTGCTCGGTCTCCAAGGTCATCATAGGTAAAATCAGAGCCCATAAAGGAATCACTTTTACTGTCACTAGAAATGCGTTTAATTTTTTTGAGTGCAGGTAAATAAATCCATTGGTCGTCGCTTTTTGATGCGTCGTCATAAGACCAATTCATAAAAGATGTGTTTTTAACATCCGCAGGGGCAACGAAATACATAATTTTCTTTTCGCCTTCTGGGATGGCTTTTACGAACTGCTTAATTTCGCGAACGCGTGTGTTCCCTTGGGAATTTTTGAGTTCCATCGTCAAGTTCGCTTGTAAATCATTGCTTGATGGACGATTGTAAACATTTGAAATAACCTGTTCACCGGACATTTCATCTGCAAAACTCAAGGACGCAAAAGCCATCAATAACACGACGCTTATTTTAAATTTTTTCATGATTTACTCCTTATTTTTATTTTGAAAGATTTTGAATTTTTTGAGCAATAACACCATAATAGTTAACGTCCCGACAAAACTCGTAAACATATTTAGAGAAACGAGGCCACCTAATTGACGGTTTGGTGGAAATACTGAAGCCAGTAACACCATAAATCCTAAAATAACGACAATCGCATTAAAAATAATGGCGCGCCCTGAATGTGACATTGTTTTTTCCAAGGCAACCCTACTATCTGTATTTTTCGCTAAATTCGCTCGATATCGATCAATAAAATGGACGGCATAATCAATACCAATTCCCACCGAAATACTTGATAGCAAAGCGCTTGTGGTATTCAATGGAATATTGAGTAACCCCATCACCCCAAAACTGATGAGCGCCGTAATAATGATGGGAACGGAGCCTATAATGCCGACTCGATAATCTTTGAACATGAGCGTCAACAGGAGCACAATGATAACAAGCGAAATGAAAAGGCTTTTAATTTGCCCTTCTAAAATTAGATCGGTAAAAACGAGACCTTTATATCCAGAGCCTGCAAAATTCATGGTGACGCCTTGTGCCGCCAACACGGAGCGCTTCGTCCCAATTTTCTCAAGAGCTTCATTGATGACTTTTGAATTGTCGCTTTTTAGCTGAAACGTAATATTAAGCTTTCGATACTCATAATCCGTCACTTGCCATAATTTTTCGGGGTCACCGGACATTTCGTATAGAAGCAAATATTGAGCGATTAAATCTGAATTTCCAGGCACTGATTCGTATTGAGCGCTATCTGCATGCATGACTTTATTCATTCGCAATAGATAGTCATTTAATGAAAAAGAACTTCCCACCATCGGCAATGTCTCGACGTCATTTTGTAAGTCTAAAACTATTTCCAAAATCTCGGGGTTTTTAAAGGCATTTTTATCATTCGATTCAAGAATAAGATTAAGAGTCGAAGTTCCACCAAAATTCTCATTAATGAATTTATCCGTTAGAACGATTTCGCTATCGGGTTCAAATTTGTCAAGAAAGCTGGAATTAATCCATACTTTCGTTGTCCCAACAATGGAAATAATCATGATAGCGACGGTCGTCGCTACAATAAATAATTTATACTTAAATAGAAATGTCGTAAACGACTGTGAAATTTGATTAGAATTATGTGAGACTTCGCCATTTAATTCTGACGATTTTCTTTTCTTAAAGCCAAAAGCCATCACGCCGGCTGGAATGAGTGTTAACGAAAGCACCATTGCTGCGAGAACGCCAAAGGCTGTAAATAAACCAAAATATTTAATGGGATACACTTCGGATGTTAGGAGAGACACAAAACCAATGGCGGTCGTTACGGATGTCATGACAACGGGAATCCACATCTCTTTCAACATATTATAAGATGCCTCTGCCCGCGTTGCATTGGGATGTTTCAACAAATATAAATCTAAATGACTGAAAAGGTGGATCCCGTCGGCGACTCCTATTGCAATAAGCATCACAGGAATCATTGTCGATACAGCATAGACAGGAATGCCGACTGCAGCCATTAAACCGAATGTCCAAATTGACGAAACTGCGACCACTAAAAATGTGAAAATTGTATTCTTAACGCTTTTTAATACCAATAGAAGTAGCAAGAAAATTACAGCGATGACAATGGGCACCATTCGCTTCATATCCGCTGGACCTAATAGAGCCATTGTTCCTTCTATAATTGGACTTCCAGCGACATGAATAATTTCAGGTCCCTCATATTTTTGGCCAAGTTCAAGTATCCTTTGATAGAAATCTTGTGTAAATACATCATCATTAATGCGCGCAATAAGTACCGATACTTTTTCATTTTCAGACACCAGTCGACCATAAACCATGTCGTTAGATTTTACAGCCTGCTGAAGTTCGTTGAGTTTTTCAGTCGTTGTGGGGACACGACGGTAAAATGATTTTACATCCATCCCATCGTCAGTTCCGAGAATATTATCAGCCGTATAAAGTGATGTGACGTCGGCTTTTTCGATTTCGTCCATTTTTTGAAGATCTTTAGTCAACTGCTTGATTTTTTCTAATGTCCCTGGGTTATAGATTCCCTCAGGGTTTTCGATTGCGATAATAATGCCGTCTTTAATATCGAACCATCCTTCGGCTTGATCGCTATAAACGAAGGCAGGATGATCTTGTGGCATGTATTTATCAAGATCTGTTTCCATTGCGCCTTTGCTTTTTATTTGTTGGAAAAGGGCCAATGATAGCATTATCGTTACCAGAAAAATAAGGTAGGGATGCTTTAGTATTGTGTTGAATTTTGATTGCATTTTGACTCCGTTAGTTAGTATTCACAAACTTAATAAATTAAATTTTTTTAGGGCGTTAAGAGAATTTTCTGAGCTGAAATTAAATTTTGAGCTTCTTCTAATAAGTTAAAATTATGTTTTAAAAGGTGCCACTTTGTAACAAGCAAACGAAATGCACCAACCACATACAATGACAATTGATTTGCATCAATATCCGTACGAATTTCCTGACGCTCTTGTCCTTGATTAATAATTTGCGTAAATTTTTGTTGGGATTCCATCATCATATTTTTGATTTGAGCAGAAAGAACATTATCACTTCGAAAAATATCTTCCGAAAAAACGATAGCGGTTAATGAGGGATTCGCTATGAAAGCCACGGTGTGCGTTAAAAGAACTTTTTCTAATTTTTCTAAAACTGAAAATTGACTCGACAGATCTAAATTCTTTCCTGTATTGGTTTTCATCTGTTCAATAATCCCGCTCAAAATATCATTTTTACTTTTAAAATGGCGATAGAGTGCGGGTTCGGAGACGCCGATTGCACTTGCAAGATTTTTCATTGTTAAACCTTGGATGCCTTTTTCGGCAATAAGCGTAATGGATTCTTGGATGATTTGAAGTTGCCGAGCTGTGAAATTTGTTGTCATTGCTTCTCCGTTAGTTAGCGCTCACTAACATAGCCGAGTTTTAAATGAATGCAAGTAGAAATATTCATTTATTTATTTGAGTAACTAAATAATGGATCGTTTAAAATTCGTTTTCCATTGTCATTTTTGAGAATCCAAGAGGATGAGTTCTTTAAGTTTATTTTTTCCATTTTCGTTATTGGGATTCAATTCAACTGATTTTTGATAATTCAAAATAGCACTTTGATATTGCTTATCTGCCATCAACCCTTCGCCATAGCTATCATAAACATTAAAAGAAAGGGGAAATATTTCGATATTAAATTTGAAAACTTCAATCGCTTTTTCTATTTCGTCGTTTCCAAGATACTGGTAGCCCAATTGATTCATCTGACTTTCGGTAAAAATAAGTCTACTAGGATCGACTACCTTTTCATTCAAAAAAAAGCTTCTCGCAGTATCAATACCTTCATTTATAATCATTTGTATAAAGGGAGAATTTGTATTTTTAGAGATCATCCAATAATCTTTCAGATTAAATTTGGGATCGCTACAGGAATACAGTTTCTTGTTATTTTCATGTGGAACGGCATAAGGATGGAAAAATTCTCCATAAAAGGTAACATTATTGAATACTTCACGCAGAGCATTTTCATCAATTCCAATTGTTAAATAATGTTTCAAAAAAGTGTGGCTTCTCAAAGTCTCATAATAATACCAACTGTTTAGACTTATAGGTTCAGGTAAATGATATTTTTGCCCTAGCACATGAATCGCTCCCCCTTGACCATAGTTACCAACCAGTATTCCGACTTTTTCAATCGTACTTTTTTCTATTTTGACATAGGCGGAATTGACTTGGTCAACCATCTCTTCCCATCCAAATCTATCCGCCATGTGCTGCGGCAAAACGGATAGAGATATATTTTCATGTCGTACGCCTGCATGCACTCCAAAATATGACGCATAATGAACTAATTGATTAGGGGGGAAAATAGGAATGAGAATCGGGAGCACTGGCAATGTCAAAATGAAATAAATGGAAGGAATCGCAATTTTAAAGATTTGTAGCCGTTTTCGCAGTGGTGTTGTATTTAGAAAATATTCTTCAATTCGAATCGAACCGACAACAAATAGAATTGAATATAAAGGAAGTGAGAAATAGAATTTTCCGCCTACAATAAAAAGAATGATGAGGGTGCCAACATACATAAAACCAAAAAATCGATACTTTTTCCACTTTGGTGAAAATAACAAAAGCCAAAGTCCTAATAGCCAAACGGGTAAAGAGGCGATATTATTTGGTAAAATTTGGCTCCAAATAAATTCCAGAATTGAAGGCACATAAGCCGTTCCGCCAGAATAATTAGAGGCGGTTTCTAAAAAATACCAATCGTGATTTGTTTGCCAAATGACAAAAGGTAGAGAAAATAATAAGCCAAGAATGCCCGCGAACCAAATCCAACGTGATTTATAAAAGATTCTATGGGGAAGGAGCCAAAGTGATATAAATAAAGTGAATCCAAAAATTAGAATAGTGAGTTTATTTAAAAGACCCAATCCAAGGACAAACCCAACGAGAATCCAAATTTTTTGGTTCTGCCCAGAAATAATCTTCACAAGCAGATAGATGGCAGTCGTCTGAATTAAAAAATCTAAGCTGTCATACGTAAATAGTGACCCAAATACAATGAAGCCCGAAAACAGGTTGAATAAGCCTGCGAGGAATATTGCGTATTTTTTTCCACCTAATTCTTTCGCAATTAAACAAGTTAAAAGAAGCGAAAGCGCGCCACACAATGCCGAAGCAAAATGAATCGACTTTAATGAATATCCAAAGAGATGGGTTATAAATTTCAAAAATAAGGGTGTGAGGGGTAGTAGTTCTAGATTATCCAAGCTCCATAAATCGCCAACAGTAATGTAAAATAATTCGTCCCTGAAATATCCGTATTCAGGATTGAGAAGGTGGATTAAAATTTTGGCTAAAAATAAGAATCCAATAATCGTGGATTCTTTTGTAAGTAATGATGCAATCTGGCTTCTCTTCACTAAAAAACGGTCTCCAAAGAAAGTCACCGTGCTAAAATAATAAGAATTATTTCCGCTCTATTTTTTCAACTTTATCACGGAATAAATAGACATAATAATCGCTAGCATTTTCGCGTTTATAAATCCACAGCTCGTATTTTCCCGTCAAATATTTTTTATGAGGTTCGGCGCCGTAACGAAGCAAGGTAGCTTTTGTCATCCCATTTTTAGGTATAAAATTTTCAGGTTTGATGCCTTCTAATTCGGGAATGATGGAACGACTCAATTCAAGTGACTTTAAAATATTCATCGCTGATTCATCTTGTTTTTGAATTGTTTTATCTAAGTCACCAATGGATTCATTTAAAATCGACGCTAAAAGCGGGTTCATTTCTTTTGCTTCTTTTAATGTCTCAGACACAAAAACGGGGTTGTTATTTTTAACACCCGTACGAGCATCTTTCACCAAACCCATGCTAATAAGTCGTTTTAATTCTTTAACTTCGCTGGCGTATTTATCATTCATCGCCAAGGAGGAATCCGCCCAATAGATGGCTTGATCGTACATTCCTGCTTCATACAGCATGACGGCTTTTGCGATAGTAGCGCGAGAAACCATCTCGGCAGAATAGTCATCTAAAACCAGCTCGTTATGCAAAGAATCGGGCAATAGTTTTTTTTGTAAGGCAAATGCTTTGCCTGTATCTTTAACAAAATCAATAGAGGCATCAAACTCTCCCCTCTTGATTTTTTGAGCTGATTGCTCCAAATATTTTGAGCCGATTGCTCCTACGAGTGTCGCAGCCTCTCGGCGTAGATTTTCATCTTCGGGGATGTCTTTATAGTCTAGGTATTCCAATGCGACACCTAGATTGCCTGCATCCATTTCTTTACGCGCTAACTCAATGTATTGATAGTAGAACATACGTTCAGCCTTTTTTATATCGGCATGAGCTCGTTTAATATTGTGATGTCCTGGATTCGCACGGACGAAGCGTTTTAAATCTTTTACACCTTCTAAATAAAGACCCTTTTGAATTTTTTCATAAGCCGAGTGACCTAAATTTTTTGAACCACCAAATAACACACCGACGTGAACTGAGACGGTAAAATGACTCATATTCACCGATTGTATCGGACCATCGCCACCGCCAGCTAATGCATCGTTAAGTGTCGTCTTGCCATAATCGAATGTTTTATAATCATATTTGAATCTCGCACCCAGTTTGATTTTTGATGTTGCATCATTCTTGCGTAAGAATTCAAACCCTGTATTAAATCCCCAATTCGTACCTGTAGATTTCAATGTCCGGTTATCATCCGCATCACGATAAAGGGCCATATCGCCAAAACCAATATAGGTACCCGCTGTAATATTCATCCATGATCGAAACGGATAAATAAACTGATTGTCTACATAAAATTCAAAGCCTGATGGCTGAAACAACAGATTTGTATAGAAATTAGTCCCTTCAAAAACTGTGTCTGGCCATGCACCTGGGAGTCCACGACTTGCTTGTGCACCCCAATATCGAAAACCTGCACCTGTCTGCATATCAACGATAGCTTGGGGCCAAACGAGATAAAGCCAATTCATTCGCAGCAATGAAACATCGGACATATAAACGAGGCGATTATAAAATGATTGATTGAAATTTTCATGTGACAATGAATCCAGAATGAGATTCCCGCCATCTTGCCAATCGGCGATTTGAATACTCCCTGAATACTCACCTATCGAAGCGGTAAATGGATCCCGGTATGGTGTAAATTGACTATATAGAGTCGATATAATCGTTAGAAGTAAAAATATTTTGAATAAGTATTTCTGTCCCATAGTTCGCGCTAATCTAAACGAAAAGATTGGTAATATCATTAGTAAAACAAACGAAAACAGTTACAAGCAAAAGCAACTTCAACTCAATCTTTATTCAGCCCCAAAGACAAAAGAAGCCCCTGACATTCAGGGGACTCTTTTGTCTTTACTATTTTATCTAAGTTTTATCTCAACAACAAGGCTTTTTGAACTCCTGTATATTCAGGAGACGTAAAGCGGATAAGATAGAGACCACTTGCAGCAAGTTGTCCCGCCTGGTTCATTCCATTCCAGACGAGTGAGTAATTGCCAGCCATTTGTCCTATCTGTTTGTGAGACCAAACTTCACGACCCAATACATCATAAATGACAATATTAAAGTCAGATGTTGATGCTAAGTCGTAAGGGATTGTGACACTTGGATTGAAGGGGTGAAGTTGCTATAGTTTGACGGACACATCGAGAAGAAGTATGTTGTACGCAAAG